>CAYUHC010000006.1:16441-37109 GCA_964444555.1 uncultured Candidatus Saccharibacteria bacterium
CAACATTGCCCAAACCCACCACCAGATATTTCATTACCGAATTATAAGAGTAAAATTTTCTTGCGTCAAACTAAAAAAGACGATACACTACAAGGCAATCATGAAGGATTTGCAAAGCAATCTATGGGAGATTCTCAAATTTGTGATTACGATCCTGGTGATTGTCTTGCCAATCCGCTACTTTATCGCCCAACCCTTTATCGTCTCTGGGGCCTCGATGTCTCCCACCTTCCAACACAATGAGTATCTCATCGTGGACGAACTATCCTACCACCTGCGCTCGCCAGCTCGCGGTGAAGTCGTGATTTTTAAATATCCTCGTGATCCAAAAAAATATTTCATCAAACGGATTATCGGCCTGCCCGGCGAAACAGTACGAGTAAAAGATAACGAGGTTAGCATTACCGCTAATGGTCAAACCACCATCCTTCAAGAACCTTATCTGACCGGTGGCTTTTGGGCTGATGTCGAGCGAACTCTCGGCGATCAAGAATATTTCGTCATGGGCGATAATCGTTTAGTCAGTCTTGACTCTCGCAGTTGGGGCGCTCTGCCCAGCGAAAATATTAAGGGCCGAGCCTTTCTCCGCCTCTTCCCTCTCGACCGGATCAATCTGTTCCCCGGAGCCGCCGATGCCACATTAGCCAATTAGTCACCATTTTATGACGCCCAAAAAACCAGATTCCAACGAGCCCCTTAGCACTGTTAAGGGGATGCGCGACATTATTGGCGAAGATTTTTACGCCCTTCAAGGCTTTTTTGAAAAGGCGTCAGAAATCGCCCTCTACTACGGCTTTACGCCAATTGATACGCCCATGCTCGAAAAAACGGCCCTCTTCGAGCGCGGCACCGGCCAAGCCACCGACATTGTTGATAAAGAAATGTATAGCTTTAAAACTCGCGGCGGTGATGAAGTCTCTCTCCGACCAGAACTGACGCCCGCGATCATGCGCTCCTATTTCGAAACAGGAATGCAGTCACAACCTCAACCCGTCCTTCTCTATTCCTACGGACCACTCTTTCGTCACGACCGACCACAAAAGGGTCGCTATCGCCAATTTTATCAATTTAACGTTGACGCCATCGGCACCGGCAAAAGCATCGCCGACGCGATGACGATCAAGATCCTCCTCACCATTCTCGAAGAAGCTGGGTTAAAAAATCTTACCGTCCAACTCAATTCCATTGGCGACAAAGAATGTCGGCCGATTTACCGGCGCGAGCTAGTTAACTACTACAAAAAAAATCTGCGCCAAATCTGCCCCGACTGTCGCGAGCGACTCAAGACTAACCCCTTACGTCTACTCGATTGCAAAAATCCGAAGTGCCAGGAAATCAAGCAAGCCGCTCCAACCTCGATCAGTTACTTGTGCGGCAGTTGCAAAAGCCACTTTAAAGAAGTTCTCGAATACTTGGAGGAAATGGGCATCCCCTACGAAATTAATCACAGTCTGGTCCGTGGACTCGATTATTATTCGCGAACCGTTTTCGAAATTATTGACCCGGCGGTGACGAGCGAGCCCTCAGGCGACGAAACGGGTCAGCCCCTCACCATCGCTGGCGGTGGACGCTACGATTATCTGGCCCGCTCTCTGGGCAGCAAAAAAGATTTGCCCGCCGTTGGTGGCGCGATCGGCGTCGATCGGATGATGCTCTCACCCAACTATCAACGCCAAGATCCCCGCATCCTCAAAAAACCCAAAGTCTTCTTTATCCAGCTCTCCTTTGATGCCAAATTAAAAAGCATTCCCGTCATCGAGATTTTGCGAAAGGCCCGGATCCCTATGGCTCAATCACTCTCCAAAGATTCACTCGGGATCCAGCTAGGCATCGCGGAAAAGATGGGCGTCCCCTATACCTTGATCTTGGGGCAAAAAGAGGCCCTGGAAGGCACGGTCATCGTCCGCAACATGACCACCCGCTCCCAAGACATCGTCTCAGTGGCCAAACTCGCCGACTACGTTAAACACCTCAAATAGCGTCTTGCCACGGCCAAATGGCTGTGGTAGACTAGCGCCACTATGATTATGATCGAAGTCAGCCGCGAGCAGAACGAGTCCAACTCTAGTGTCTTGCGCCGTTTCTCTAAAAAAGTTCAAGGATCGGGCATTGTTAAGCGCCTTAAGGGCATGCGCTTTTCGGAACGCGCCCTTTCGAGCTACAAAAAGAAGAAGTCCGCCCTTACTCGCCTGGCTCGCCGAACCGCCTACGAACGACTCAAGAAGTTAGGCAAAGTCGATGTCACTGCCCGCCGCTCTTAAAACCAAAATTAAAGATACGATTCTCGGCCCCGAGTATCAACTTTCCGTCGCCTTCGTCTCGAAGGCGACGATTCGGCATTTAAATAAAACCTACCGCCAACTCGACGAACCGACCGACGTTCTCTCCTTCCCCCTCTCCGCCACTGAAGGTGAGCTAATTTTTAATCGCGGCATGATTGCGAAAAAAGCACCGGAATTTGAAAAAAATTACGCCGATTATTTTCTCTTTTTATTTATCCACGGATTACTTCATTTGAAAGGATTGGACCACGGTAGTACAATGGAGGCCGAAGAAGCTAGATTACTTCAGCTTTTTTTATCTCATGCCTCGTCCCATCGTCGCCGGCCTCGACATCGGAAGCTCCGCCATCAGGGTGGTGGTCGCTCTCGCTGGGCCCGATAACCGAGCGCCGAAAATTTTAGCCCAGGTGCGCAAAGAATCAAGTGGTGTCCGCCGGGGCTACATCATTAACTTTGACGAAACTTTAGACAGCGTCCGGGCGGCCATCGCCGAAGCCGAAAAAATCGCTCGCGTTAAACTGCGGAGCGTTTTTTTGGGCATTGGCGGCATTAGTTTGGAGTCGCGCGTCGCCGAAGGGAGCGTGCTCGTTTCGACCGGGGATCTAGAAATTTCTAGCAATGACCTCCAGCGCGCGGGCGAAGTCAGCGAACGCAATCTCACCGACTTTGCCAATCGACGAATCATCCACGCCCTACCCATTAGTTACAAAATTGACGGACACAAAGTTCTTGGCCAACCACGCGGACTGCGAGGTCAAAAATTAGAAGTCAAAACTCTGTTCATTCACAGTCTCGGCCAGCATCTTAATGACTTTATTCGCGTGGTTGAGGCGGCCGGCCTTTCGATCGATGACGTCGTAGCCGCGCCCATCGCGGCCAGCTTGCCCACTCTCACCGCCACCCAAAAAGCCGCCGGCTGTTTGTTGGTCAATATCGGCTCGCAAACCACCTCGCTTGTCACCTTCGAAGAAGGTCTGCCAATCTCCTTGCAAGTTTTACCAATCGGCTCCAACGACGTCACTAACGACATCGCGCTCGGCCTCCGCATCCCTCTTGATGAGGCCGAGCGCGTCAAACTCAATCCGGACAATTCCAATTATCAGCGACGCAAACTCGACGAGATTATTGAAGCCCGACTGACCGACACGCTCGAGTTAATTGACGCTCATTTGAAAAAAATTGGTCGCGGTGGTCTCTTGCCCGCCGGCATCATCATTGTGGGTGGTGGCGCCCATGAAGAAAATTTAGAAAATTTGGCCAAGTCCGCCCTGCGCTTGCCAGCAAAAATTTTTGACCCCAGCCGCGACGGACCTTTCCGGAGCGGTCTTAAAGATTCTGGCTGGACCGTCGCTTATGGCCTCTGCCTCTACGGTCTAGACCACGACACTCGAGGCTCAATCCATAGCCGAATTAAGGCCACCGGAAGCCGAATTTTGCGCTGGTTTAAGGAATTCTGGCCCTAAAAATAAGGGTTTGCATTTTCTCTTATAACTGTTAACCTTAGCGTATTAGAAAATTACTACGCCCGACTATTCCTATGCCAAAAATTGAACCAGAAATTGAAGCCTTTGCCCGATTGAAAGTTGTTGGAGTTGGCGGCTCTGGTTGTAACGCGATTAATCACATGGTCCGATCGAATGTTAAAGGCGTCGACTTTATCGCCATTAACACCGACGCTCAAGATCTGCACCACTCGCTCGCGAAGAAGAAAGTCCACATCGGTAAAAATCTGACTCGCGGTTTGGGCGCGGGGATGAATCCCGAAGTCGGTCGCAAAGCGGCGGAAGAAAGTTTGGAAGAAGTTCAAAATGTCTTAAAGGGCGCCGACATGGTTTTCTTGGCGAGTGGTATGGGTGGTGGTACGGGCTCGGGCGCCATGGCCCCAATTGCCAAGGCCGCCAAAGATCAAGGCATCCTCACCGTCGCCGTCGTCACTCGACCATTCTTTTTTGAAGGTAATCAGCGCAGTCAGATTGCCGATCGCGCTATCGAAGAAATTCGCAAAGAAGTCGACGCGATTATCGTCATTCCTAACGATCGCCTACTTAACTTAATTGATAAAAATACCAGCTTCTCCACCGCCTTTGCCATGTGTGACGAGATCCTCCGCCAAGCCGTTGAGGGCATCTCGGAGCTCATCACCACCAATGGTGTGGTTAACGTCGACTTTGCCGACATCCGAGCGATTATGTCGAATGCTGGTCCTGCCCTCATGGGCATCGGCCGGTCAGCGGGCGACAACCGCGCCACCGAAGCCGCTCGGGCCGCCATCAACTCGCCCCTGCTCGACATTTCGATCGATGGCGCCAAGGGCGTCCTCTTTGCCATTGCCGGTGATCAGAATATGACGATGTTTGAGATCCAGGAAGCCGCCAAGGTTATTATCGAAGCCATTGATCCCAACGCCAAAATTATCTTCGGCGCCTTCTACAGCGACAATCTCAACAAAAACGAAATCAAAATTACCGTCATTGCCTCTGGCTTCCCGGAGAATCTCAAGCGCAAACCCCTTTCGATGGGCTCAAGCGCTGATCTAAAAATCGTGGACGAAACTCCAATCATCAAAGAACACGAACCGGCTCCGCTTGATCTAAAAAATATTAAAAAACCCGAGCCCGTGACGCCAAAAATGACCCCCGCCAAGACCGTCACGGCCGAAGTGGAAGATGACGACGACTGGTCATCAATCCCCGCCTTTCTCCGCCGACCCAAGAAGTAGTATACTGTACGCCATGACTCATGATGTGATCATTATCGGCGGCGGACCCGCCGCCATTTCGGCCGGCGTCTACGCCGCCCGCAAACGCTTAACCACCCTCGTCATCGCTGAGAGCTGGGGCGGCCAGTCAATCGTCTCGGCCGACATCCAAAACTGGATCGGCACCAAAAATATCTCGGGCGAGGAGCTAGCCAAAAATCTGCGCGACCACCTCTTAAGCTACCAGGGTCAAACTCTGGAAACTAAGGAGGGCTTCCGCGTGACAGCCGTCGAGCCCAGTCCCCGTGGCTTTATCGTCACCACCAGCGACGGGAGCACTCAGGAGGGCCGAACCGTGCTGGTAGCTACTGGCGCCCACCGTCGCAAACTAACCGTGCCTGGCGCGGCCGAATTTGAGCAAAAGGGCATCACCTATTGCGCCACCTGTGACGGACCACTCTTTACCGACCAAGACGTCGCCGTCATTGGTGGAGGCAACGCCGCTCTCGAAACCGTGCTCCAACTCGTTGCCTACTGCAAAACCGTCACCCTAATCCATCGCAGTGACGTCTGGCGGGCCGACGCGATCACGCTCGAGAAAATTAAGGCTAATCCGAAAGTAAAAATCATCACCAACGCCGAGACCACTGAGTTTAAGGGTGAACGCTTCGTTAAAAAATTAATTTACCGCGACACAACCACGGGCACCAGCCACGAACTGGACGTCACGGGTGTCTTTGTGGAGATTGGCTTTTTGCCGAGCACCGACTTTGTTAAACCCTTAGTTGAGACCACCGAACACGGCGCCGTCAAAGTTGATCCTCGCACTCAACGCACCAGTCGTACTGGTATCTGGTCGGCGGGCGACTGCACCGACGGTCTCTATCATCAAAACAACATCGCCGCGGGCGACGCCGTCAAAGCGATTGAAGATATTTATTCGTACCTAACCAAACAATAAACTTCCGGTTATGAACTTCCAGATCACGGGAGGTAAAACCCTCTCCGGCAGTATTACAACGCTCTCAGCCAAAAACTCAGCCGTCGCCCTCCTCTGCGCCTCACTAATCAATCGCGGCACCACCACACTCAAGCGGGTTCCCAAAATCGAAGAAGTTAATCGGATTACCGAAGTCTTGGCTAGTCTGGGAGTAAAAAGTGTTTGGCAGGGCGAAGATCTAATCATTACCCCGCCAGCCAAACTAAGTCTCAAAAAATTAGATCGAGCGGCGGCCATCCGCACGCGGAGCGTGCTAATGATGCTGGGCGCGCTAATCCATCACGAGCAAAACTTTACCCTTCCGCATCCGGGTGGTTGCAAGCTCGGCGCGCGGAGCGTCCGACCACATCTCTACGCGCTAGAAAAACTAGGGGTCTCGGTGACCTCACGTCACGATGACTATCTCGTCCGCGCGCCGAAATTAAAACCGGCCGAAATTGTCCTCTACGAAACGGGTGATACTGTCACCGAAAACGCCCTCATTGCCGCCGCGCTCGTGCCGGGCACCACGACGATTAAATATGCCTCGGCCAACTACATGGTCCAAGATCTGTGCCACTATCTCGTGGCTCTCGGGGTGGAAATTGACGGCATCGGTTCCAACACCCTGACCGTCCGCGGCGTCAAAGAAATTAATCGTGACATTAGCTACACCTTGGGCGAAGATCCGATTGAAGCCATGCTCTTTCTGGCCATTGCCGCCGTGACTAAGTCAGCCATCACCATCAAGCGGGCGCCGATCGACTTTTTGGAACTCGAGCTACTCAAGTTGGAAAAAATGGGTTTTAAATATTCCCGCTCAAAAATTTATCTCAGCGACAACGGCCACACCAAACTAGTGGACCTCACCACTCGACCAAGCAAACTCAAAGCTCTAGAAGAAAAAATTCATCCTCTGCCCTACCCCGGCCTAAACATTGATAACCTCCCCTTCTTTGTGCCGATCGCCACGCAAGCCAAAGGCACCACCCTCATCCATGACTGGGTTTACGAAAATCGCGCCATCTACTATTTAGAAATGACCAAATTGGGCGCGGAAATTATTTTAGCCGATCCTCATCGAGTCATCATTAACGGGCCAACGCCGCTTAAGGCCGCGGAGATTATCTGCCCACCAGCCTTACGACCAGCGGCGATTATCTTAATTGGTATGCTCGCAGCCCCGGGCACCTCGCTCCTTCGCAACGTCTACTCGATCAATCGCGGCTACGAAGACTTGGCCGCGCGCCTCGCCAAACTAGGGGCGGATATCAAGGTCGTCAAATAAAAAACCGCCGAGCTAAGCTCGGCGGGAAGGAGGCGGAAAAGGCAGTTAGCTCAACTTGTCTCCCCCTCTGGCTCATACTCCGTGCCGCAGGCGCTGTGCCGCCGATCTTCGGCCGGCAGATACTGCTCGGGCCGACGCGAGCGCGCCGGCGGCACTCGCTGGGTCCGACCCAACCGTCCAGCCACAAACTTCGGCTTCGGCGTTGTCTGACCAAGGGGACGCTCCGACTGACCACGTTCTTCCATAACAAACCTCCGCTAATTCTAAAACTCCACCTCAATCAAAAACTCCCCGCGACGAGCGGGGAGTTTGGAGAGGTACGAGTGATCAAGTGCTAGCGCGCGATCCGTACCAACGCCAATCTCCCCGGCGCCATAAGCGCGAGGTAGACGCGGACGAACTTCGTGATAGAACTTAACCACTGCATGCCCTTAATCATAAACCCACGAGCGAGATTGTCAAATATCTGACACAAAAATAAATCGCGGGCCGCGGTAATTGTACTCGGGCTTATCGACTTCCTCTAAAAACATCGCCTCGGGGCGCACGAAAAGTGCGCCCTCCCCGTAAAGCGCTCGGTAAACAACCATCGACTCGCCCGTCTCGGAGTGCATAGCTGTGCCAATAACTTGGTAGCGCTTATCCTCGCCCTTAAAATGCCTATAAATTCCCGGTTTAATCATGAGCTTGATTTTATCAAATGTTTAGCTTAACCAATCATCCCGAGAAATCCCCGATTGCAAGATAATAGATCGCATCGTTCGTGGACTTATAGATTTGTTACCATGAAAGGGTACAACCACTTGCCTCGAAATACCGCCCTGGAAACCTATATAAAAATGATGCCCTCCTCGAGCGTAATTGTAGACAAAACTATTTCTTTTCAAGAATTTGACTACGTCGTTAAATGTCCAATTCATTATTCCATTAGGCACGGGAAAATATATTACGCAGGTAAAAGCAACCTCCCATATGAATGAATTTGATATGGAGAAGAAATGGGTTTATTTTCTTCTAATTTTTTCCACAAAGTCGAGTACTCTGGATCGGGTGTTTGGTTTAAAATTGACTCCATTCTAAGTCCTCCGACCTTACTATTTTTAAGAGATTCAAGATATCCCAAAACAGCTTCGTGGAGATTAAACTGTGCAACCTCAGGAGCATCAGCTTCAACAACAATATTAAATTCCAGAGCAACGCCGTACCAGGTATCTTCTTCTTTAAAGATAATGTTACGAATTGAGCCCCTCTTAATAGTATTCTTCATATTTTTGCATATTAACATTTGCCTTAAAAGATGGCAATTTTATGTTTTCCGGCCAAATCAAAACATTTATAAAAATTCCACTAACTTTGGCCAGATAAAATTCAATATTCAAAACATGAATTTTCTATAAACGCCCCCCAAAGAACCCTGAGAGATATTTTTCTTGTCATTTAATCCTAATCGTGACGAAACTCAAACGATACTCTAATTCGTAAGATTTTTTTAGGTTAATAGTTCTAATATAGTATTGATCCTTCCCCAGAATAAAATTATTTGACTAATTTTTTATTCAAATTAGCATTGACAATATCCGCAAAAATTTTTATTTGAGCTTCAGGTTCTGAAAGAAAATACCCACCATATTTTAGCTGATCTAATCTTCCATGAGCCATGTGGTTCCTTAACTTATTTAGCGTTCTCATGAAAGAGAAATATGAATCATTTTCTATATCTTTGACATAATACTGCTCAACAAAATCAATCTTTTGGCCAAATATCATTTGATCAATTCTGTTTTCAGTTTCCTCTTCTTTTCTACCTAGTTGACTTTCAACATACAAGATACTTTTTCTAACCTCTTGTTCAATTCCATATATAAACCAAAATAAAAAACTTACTGCTTCTTCATGCTTTTCATCAATCAATCCAGGAAATCTATTTTTCACAATGAGTTTTCCTAATTGTAATTTTTTTACGAATTCTAAATTTCCGCCACTTTCTTTAATTCTGGAAAATAAGTATTCTGGATTTGAAAAAAATAATTTTTTAGCTTCTTCTTCATTCATAAACTTTTATGGCATTCAAACCATCTCTAAAATGTGATCTTATCATACACTTTGCTCGAACTTTTTTCGAGGGCTAACGCACGCTCTGCGTGCGTGGTTCCTCCGATTTCCTACAACGCTCGCACTTCGTGGTAATGCCACCTTACTCATTCCGTCCCCACGCCTCGGAGTACCTCGGCGTGCCGCTCCCATTCCTGCCGTTTGATTCCCATTCTTATTTTCTCGCGGGGGGATTTTTTAATTTTGGAATGGACGGCAGGAATGGGAGCGGGCTTCTTTTAACAAAGAAGCGTCCGGAATGAAATGCAATACAATAAATTCAATAGTTGTGCCTCGCGCATTTCCTCTTTCTGTTTCGCCCAGGGCTCAAGAGAACGCACCCTCGGCATCCGCCTCGGGCATTTCCGCTAGGGCTACTCGCGCCTATATGCCTAGGCATCCCGCCAATTATTCGCTATCGCGAAAGGGCGGGAATACTATTTGGGGAGAGAAAAGGCTCCTCTCCCCAGCTTCGCCTCGCCTCGACAGGGCTCGGCCAACCGGCTCGCACAACCCCTCTCCTTGTTTCCATATTTACGTTTGGTGGCACGCTGGCGCTTTTCTTGAGCTTGGGTAACTCTAGCGACGGCGGCGCTCATCCTTTCGCCCTGGACGCCCTAGCGGAAATGCCCGAAGGCTCAAATGCCTTGTGCTTATTGCATTAGCACTTATAATCTATCTATGGAATCGCAAGATCAAGTTTCAAAAATTCAAAAGACAGCAAATACTATATACGATTTAAAAGACCATTCGGATGTAAAGTTTTGCAAGGAGATTGCTGATTTCCTGGTCTCGAAAACTGGTAATTTTAAAGAAACAAGATTATCAAACCAAGATTTTGGAGCTCTTGTTGTCTCGCGATTTATTACGGTTCATGGGCTATTAGAAATGATGGCTAAAAAATACGGGAAAAAATTGCAGATTATAGAATTGGGGGCAGGATTTACTCCGCATTTTTTGAATTTAAGTCATGATGTTGGCAAGTACGTTGAGGTAGATTTTGAATTTAATTCGAAACTCAAAAAAGAAATCACGCAAAAACTTACGGAAAAGAAAAACGCAACCTTTGTCGCTGGCGACATCTTGTCGGAAGAAGTTTGGAGAGAAATTAAAAATAATGTAGATGTTGATAAACCCGTGCTTATTTTTAGTGTGGGGGTCGTGTCTCCGTATTTCGATTCCGAACAAAAAGAAAAATTGGCTTCATTGGTAAAACCATTTTTGGTATCTGGGGGAAGCTGTTTCGTTATTGATGATACTTTGAGAAATCACCCAGAGCTGCGCTCTAATCCTATTATCCGAGATGCGATGGATAAAGTTGTTTCTAATTCTGGCAGTATTGTATACCACGAGGAGGCCTGCACATTTAGTACCGAATTGGATAGGTGGAGTCGTTTAATAAATAGTGACGTTTGCACAGTCGATTATATTTTAAGTAAGCCCGAGATGGATTTTGCTGTGAAAGAATTCAAACTAATTATCTGTGCCAACGATAGGAATAAAGAGTTAGAGCCGGGGTTATTAAAATTGTCGAGTGAGAATAGACTTGATCGTGTTTGGAAATAACACGCTTTTACTAAAAGTCAACTTGTGGTAAAATGCAAAACATGGAAAAACAACTTTATTCTTCAAATGGAGTCCCCCAGTATTGGTTTAATGTCGTGCCTTTTATCGAGAAAGACCTTGGTTTAGAGGTTCCGCCTTTACTTGATCCTGAAACTGGCGATGATATGCAATGGGAAAAATTAGCAAAAACCTTACCGGCTGAGTTGGTCAAACAAGAGTTAAACGTTGGTCAGTATAAAGACTCGAGATTTATTGAGATACCAGAACCTGTTCTAAAATTTTATAATACTTTTCGCCCGACGCCTTTGGTGCGAGCAGAAAAGTTAGAGAAAGACCTTAATTTAGACAAGGTTAAAATTTATTTTAAACGCGAAGATGTAAACAAGATTGGTAGTTACAAACTCAACTCTTCTTATGTTCAGGCATATTATGCCAAAGAAGAAGGGGCGGAACTTCTCGTTGGTGATACTGGGCCAGGAAACTGGGGAATGGGAATGGCTGTTGCGTGCCATGACTTTGGAGTACCGGCCGAGATTTATATAGAGAAGAAGAACTACGATTTAAAATACGACAAAGTTAAAGTAATGGAAAAGTTTGGAGCAAAAGTGATTCCAATAACTACCGAAGAAGGAACAATCGCATCGGGTCTTAGTGTGGCATTAAGACGAGTTAGAGAAAATCCAAAATTTAAACTTTCTTTAGGTTGTCTCACCGCGTATTCGGCGCTGCATAATACCGTTATCGGTATGGAAATAAAAAAACAACTTGAGGACGCTAAAATTGTGCCAGATGCTTTAGTTGGTGTGGTTGGTGGCGGGAGTAGCTTTTCTGGATTCGTTTTTCCTTTTATTGCCGATTTCAAAAAGACTCTCTTGTTGGCGATAGAGTCGGCTAGTATCCCGAGCTTCACCAAGGGAGAATATCGTTACGAAAATCCTGATATTGCCAGATTAATGCCCCGAGCAATGATGTACACAATGGGTAATGCTTTTGTCCCTAAAGAATTAGGGGCAAGTGGTTTAAATTATCACGGGAAAAATCCGCTTTTATCTTTGTTGGTAAACCAAGGGCTCGTTAAGGCAAAATCATACGACAATAAAGAAGTCGACTCTATCCAAGATTATTTCGAAAAAGTGGAGGGTATAAAACCAGCCGCGGAATCTTGTTACGCGATCAAGGGGGCAATTGAACTCGCTAAAGAATGGAATGGCCAAGAAAAAACCATCGTCTTTTCTCTGACAGGAAACGGCAATTCATTGGAGCTCTAATTTATGGCTTTTAATTATTTTTCAAAAAATGGAGAAATTTTGCCGATACAAGAGGCAACGGTTTTGCTCTCTTCGATAGAATACGCGTATGGTTTTGGCGTTTACGAAACTATACGTGTTTCAAACGGAATAATTTACTTTTTGAAAGACCATCTCGAAAGATTGGTAGAATCAGCAAAAATTATCGGTCTCGAGCATCCTTTCACTGAAGACTTAATTGAGAAAAGTATTATTGAGATCATTGCTAAAAATGAGATCGAAACCTGTAATCTAAAAATGCTTCTTATTGGCGCACCAAATAAAGAGGGTGCTCAATTGTTTATTATTTGTCTCAACCCATTATTCCCCGATAAAAAACTTTATCGGGACGGTGCGACTTTTATCACCTGCGAATACGAACGAGTTTTTCCTCACGCCAAAACATTAAATATGTTGCAGAGTTATTTAGCATATCGGAAAGCTAAATCGCTAGATGCTTACGATGCTCTTTTGGTAAGTCGTGATGGATGTATTACCGAAGGAACAAGGACGAACTTTTTTTGTATCAAAGATCAAACTATTTATACACCACCAGAAAAAGATATTTTGTTGGGTGTAACGAGAAAAGCATTACTTAAAGTTGCTATTGAGGCTGGGTACAAAATTGTAGAAAAAAATATAAAAGTTGATGATGTTGAAGAATATGATGGGGCTTTCATAACTAGTACTTCATCAAAAGTCATTCCGATAAAAAGTATAGATGGACGAGCTTTAAAGCCATATCCAGAAGAACTCAAAAAGCTAATGGATTTATTTGATGATTTTTTAGTGAGATGTGAAGGAGTGTTGTAGTCTAAGTTTGCTGATTTTCTGTCATCTTTGTTATGATGTTGTTAAAGGTAATTCCTGCCGTCCATTCCAAAATTAAAAAATCCCCCCGCGAGAAAATAAGAATGGGAATCAAACGGCAGGAATGGGAGCGGCACGCCGAGGTACTCCGAGGCGTGGGGACGGAATGAGTAAGGTGGCATTACCACGAAGTGCGAGCGTTGTAGGAAATCGGAGGAACCACGCACGCAGAGCGTGCGTTAGCCCTCGAAAAAAGTTCGAGCAAAGTGTATGATAAGATCACAAATTGAAACTTCAGTCGGGGTGAGCAAAACAGTGGAGCGCGCCGAAGGCGCGCAGTAAGGTGAAGGCGTTAGTTCCGCCAAGCGAGTGCGGGCGAAAGTGGAGGGAGGGCGGAAGACAAGAAATGAGCTTTCAATAGTTATTGTCTCTTTTGAATCCAAAAACTATTTATGTCTAAACCAAAATATTTTCTCTATGCTCGCAAATCTACCGAGGATGATGATAAGCAAGTAATGAGTATTCCTGCCCAGCTTACCGAGCTTCGTGAGTTTGCGAGCCGAGAAAATCTTGAAATTCTTGAGGAATTTCAAGAGTCAAAAAGCGCTAAAAGTCCTGGAAGAGAAGTGTTTGGCGAAATGATGCTCAAAGTTGAGAAGCTGGGCGGTGTTGGCATTCTTGCCTGGCATCCCGACCGTTTGGCGCGCAATAGTATTGATGGCGGTCGCATCATTTACGCCGTCGACACTTCTCGCATTATTTCTTTGCGCTTTCCGACATTTTGGTTTGAACCCACGCCGCAGGGTCTCTTTATGCTTCAAGTGGCGTTCGGACAAAGTAAGTATTATTCTGACAACCTGAAGCAAAATGTTGAGCGAGGTATGCGCCAAAAATTACGACGAGGAGAATGGCTTACGCGTGCGCCATTCGGGTATGTGAACAACCCGATTACTCGCAATATCGAGCCTGATCCGGTGAAGTCTAAAGTTATCGTTCGCACTTTTGAAGAATATTTAAAAAGTTCACATACCCTCGTCTCATTGTCGCAATTTTTGGCTCTGCATGGGGTGGCGCAAAAGTCCGGTACGCCACTTGGCAAAGCTTCCGTGAAAAGGTTGTTAACTAATCGCGCTTACTTGGGCTTCACTTTACATCGTGGCGAATATTTTCCCGGAAGCTTTGCGCCAATTCTTTCTTCGACACTGTTTGAAGCTGTACAAAAGAAACTTCTCGAGCGAGCGCATCCGAGGCATAGCAAAATATCTCATAATTTTCCTTTCACTGGCCTTTTTCGTTGCGGCGAGTGCGGTTCGATGATAACCGCACAGTGGGCGACGGGAAAACTCGGCGGCCGTTATCGCTATTATCGTTGTACGAAAAAGAAAGGAAAATGCACTCAAGGATATTTGCAGGAAGATGCGCTCGCTCTCCAAGTTAAGGAACAGCTTCAATCAGTGTCGCTTACCGAAGCGTGGGCAAATTATATGCTCAAAAAAGTTGAAGTTTTTGAGCACGATAGCCTTCACGCTTCGGGAACTCGGCTCGGGCAGATGAAGGAAGATTTAAAGACGATTGAAGCGAAGTTAGACGCACTAGTTGATTTGTACTTAAATCACGATATTGAGCGCGACATTTATTTGTCGAAGAAGGACGCGCTCATGCGTCAAAAACTTTCGCTTCAAGCAAAATCTTCATCTGTCCGAGCCGAGAGAAAAAATTGGGTCGAACCCCTGCGGAAGTGGATTTTGGATTCAAAACGCGCGGGGTTTTTGGCTTCCGGAGAAAATCTCTTGGAGATGAGAGATTTTCTCCGCTCTTTTGGAACGAACCCCGCGCTAAAAGACAAAACTATCTCGATCTCATTTTGCCCTCCCTCCACTTTCGCCCGCACTCGCTTGGCGGAACTAACGCCTTCACCTTACTGCGCGCCTTCGGCGCGCTCCACTGTTTTGCTCACCCCGACTGAAGTTTCAATTTGTGACCCTACGGGGAGTCGAACCCCGATTACCACCGTGAAAGGGTGATGTCCTAGCCATTAGACGATAGGGCCTTAATATAACGTCCGCGCCTTAAAATATAGCATCTTTTGAGCTTTTGGCAAAAAGATGATAGGATTACAGCCGTAACCCTGGAGGCGTGGCTGAGTGGTTGAAGGCACCGCATTCGAAACGCGGCAGGGGCGAAAGCCCCTCAGAGGTTCAAATCCTCTCGCCTCCGCCCGCCCCCGCGGCAATGGGCGATTAGCTCAGTTGGCTAGAGCGTTTCTTTGACGTAGAAAAGGTCACAGGTTCGAGTCCTGTATCGCCCACTTTTTATAATTTTAATTTGAATCTGATGAAAAATTACCGCTCTGGATTTATCGGTATCGCTTTAGTAATTGTTGTGGCTTTGGCCGTAGCGGGCGGTGGTTATTATTGGTACGGCGTCAATAACGCCGGCATCACCGTCGAAGAAACGCCTAAAACTCAACTTGAAACCGAGGTCACCACCAGCGCCACGTCGCCAGTTGGCACGGTTAACGTTTCCGTCACGACCGACCTGGCGACCACCAACGACTGCTCGGGGGCAAACTGCTTTGAGCAGAAGTTTGCGGCTTGCCAACCAGCCACGACTAACGTCGACGCGGAAGGCATCGCGGCCGTCGAGTACAAAATTGTCGGGCCCGCCAGTGGCGGCTGCCAAATCAGCTTTAAATATACCAAAAACCCTAACCCCGATTGGGAAAACAAGGAGCTCACCTGCGTCATCAATAATTCCGCCAGCTTCCAGCAATCATCTCAAACTTTAATGACGGGAATTTTTGACGGCTCGGCCAATTGCCGCGGGCCACTCCTTGAGGTTCTCCAGTCGATGTAAACAATCTTAATGCGCATTCTGGCCATCGAAACGAGCTGTGACGAAACGGCTGTCAGCGTTATCGAAGCGACTGGCGGCTTTACTCGTCCGAACTTTACCGTCCTCGCGCATTTAGTCTCCTCTCAGGTCAAACTCCACGCCGAATGGGGCGGCGTCGTCCCTTCGCTCGCCAAACGCGAGCACTCTAAAAACTTACTCCCCCTCGTGGTGGAAGCGCTCCGCACCGCCAAAGTGCCGGTCGCCTCGCGCGAAAAAACTGGCCACCAGCTCACCCTCGCCACGATCGAAGAGATCCGCGAAATTTTAGAACGCGAACCAGAATTACTGAGCTTCTTTCTCGACACCGTACCCGCGCTGACCGTACCCGATATTGACGCTATCGCGGTCACCCAAGGCCCTGGTCTAGAGCCAGCCCTCTGGGTGGGGATCAACTGCGCCAAAGCCCTAAGCAAAAGTTGGAATGTGCCCGTCATCCCCGTCAACCACATGGAGGGTCACATCGTCTCCGTCCTCACCTCACCTGAGAGCAAGGTCAACTTCCCCGCCATCGCCCTGTTAATTAGTGGCGGCCACACCGAGCTAGTCTTGGTGCGCGACTGGCATGATTATAAAATCTTGGGCCAGACGCGAGACGACGCCGTCGGCGAAGCTTTCGACAAGGTGGCCAGAATTCTTGGACTACCTTACCCCGGCGGACCAGAGATCTCCCGCCTCGCCGAGACAGAACCAGAGCGCGAACGGGACTTCCGTCTCCCTCGCCCCATGATGGAGTCGGGCGATTTCGACTTCTCATTCTCTGGTCTAAAAACGGCCGTCCTCTATTTGGCTCGCAAAAAAGAACCGCTCTCAAACGTCGACAAAGCCGAGATCGCCACCGAGTTCCAAGAGGCCGTCATCGACGTCCTCTTGCGCAAAAGTGTTAAAGCGATCGAGGCCTATCAACCCAAAACCTTTATCATCGGTGGCGGCGTCATCGCCAACCAGCGTTT
Organism: uncultured Candidatus Saccharibacteria bacterium; assembly: GCA_964444555.1. GTDB lineage: Bacteria > Patescibacteriota > Minisyncoccia > Phycocordibacterales > JACOZG01 > CAYUHC01. The sequence goes on from CAYUHC010000006.1 coordinate 33,287, forward strand.
GCGACAATCCTTTAAAGAATACCTCGACGACGAATACCCCAAGATCAAACTCCTCGTCCCGGAGGCGGCTCTCACTACCGATAATGCCACGATGATTGGGTTGGCGGCTTACTTCCGCGCTCTCGAACAGAAAGAATTAACGACCGATTTCTCCCTGACGGCAAAGGGCAACCTCTCTTTAACCTAACGCTAGTTTTTGCTACTATTGGGCCCATGGTCACCCCCCCATCCCCCAACGTGCCCGAAAAATTGCTCAAGCCCTATGATCCGGCCAGTACGGAGGATCGCCTTTACCGCGCCTGGGAAGAAGCTGGCTATTTTAAGCCAGAAAATGGACCCAATCATCGTGGGCAAAACTTTTCGATCGTCCTGCCACCACCCAACGTCACCGGCCAACTCCACCTGGGTCACGCTCTGACGCTAACCGTCGAAGATATTATGGTCCGCTACCATCGGATGCGGGGCGATCGAACACTCTGGCTGCCCGGCACTGATCACGCGGCCATCGCCACGCAATCAAAAGTGGAAAAAGAATTAGTTAAAAAAGAAAACAAAAATCGCCACGATCTCGGACGCGAAGAATTTTTGCGACAGGTTAATGAATTTGCCCAGCAGAGTCACGACACGATTATCAATCAAAGCAAAAAGATGGGGGCGTCCCTTGATTGGAGCCGCGAGGCCTTTACCCTAGACGAGCCCCGAACGCGGGCCGTACGCGCCGCTTTTAAAAAAATGTACGAAGCGGAGCTGATCTACCGTGGCGACCGGATCGTTAACTGGGATGCCAAGCTACAAACCACTATTTCTGACGATGAGATTGTTTACAAAGAAGAAAAAACTAATTTCTACTACCTAAAATATGGCCCCTTTACCATTGGCACAGCCCGACCAGAAACAAAATTCGGAGACAAGTATGTGGTAATGCATCCCGACGACGCTCGTTACCAGCAATATAATCACGGCCAGCAGATTGACCTAGAGTGGATTAACGGTCCAATCACCGCCACGATAATCAAAGACGAATCAATCGACATGAATTTTGGTACGGGAGTAATGACTATCACACCATGGCACAGTCAGGCTGATTTTGAACTAGCCCAAAAGCACAATCTGGCCAAAGAGCAGGTAATCGATCTTAAAGGCAAGCTCCTGCCCATGGCCGGAGAATTTGCCGGCCAACACATCAAAAAAGCGCGGCCAGCGATTGTAGAAAAATTAAAGACCAAGGGCCTAGTCGAGAAAATTGAAGAAAATTATGTTCACAACATCGCCACGAGCGAGCGGAGTGACGAAGTGATTGAACCACAAATTCTGCGCCAGTGGTTTATTGACGTCAACAAAAAATTCCCCTTCGCCAGCGATAAAATTAAGGGTATCCAAAAGGGCGAGATGGTGTCGTTAAAAGAAGTGATGCAGACGGTCGTAAAGAATGACCAAATCAAAATTTTGCCAGACCGCTTTAATGCCATCTACTTTAACTGGATCGACAATCTCCGCGACTGGTGCATCTCGCGCCAAATCTGGTATGGCCATCGGATTCCTGTTTGGTATCGTGGCGAGGAAGTTTATGTCGACACCGAAGAGCCCACGGGCGAGGGCTGGACGCAAGACGAAGACACGCTCGATACCTGGTTCTCCTCTGGCCTCTGGACATTTTCTACTCTAGGTTGGCCTGACCAAACCGAGGATCTGGCCACCTTCCATCCCACCAGCGTCATCGAGACGGGTTACGACATCATCTTTTTCTGGGTGGCGCGGATGATCCTGATGAGCGGCTTTCTCCTCGGCGACATCCCCTTTAAAACGGTTTACCTCCACGGCCTCGTCCGCGACGAACAGGGCCGCAAACTCTCCAAATCTCTTGGCAACGCCATTGATCCGCTTGAGATTATTGCCAAATATGGCGCCGACGCCCTCCGGATGGCCCTCATCGTTGGCACCGGTCCGGGCAATGATTCTAAAATTGGCGATAACAAAGTTAAAGCCTACAAACATTTCGCCAACAAGCTGTGGAATATTGCCCGCTTTGTTACCACCAACGCCCAAGCCCAAGACTGGACCAGCACCCCCGACCATCCCTATCTCGGGGAATTAGAAAAATTTAAACTAGAGATCACTAACGACCTAGAGAACTTCCGCTTCGACCTGGCCGGCGAAAAGTTATACCACTATATTTGGCACACCGTTGCTGATAAAATAATTGAGGAGGCCAAACAAGATCAAAAAGTTTGCGCGGTCTTACCAACGATTCTACTTACTTCGCTCAAACTGCTCCACCCCTTTATGCCCGCCGTGACAGAAGAATTGTGGTCTCTCCTGCCCCATGAAGAAACTACTCCCCTCATCATCACGCCATGGCCGCTAGCGCGCTAGTTGAGAATTGGCAAATCTTCCCCTTTATTTTTCTGGGCGGCGTTCTGCCTGCTCTCTTTTGGTTGTGGTTCTGGCTCCACGAAGATCAAAAAAGTCCTGAACCGCGCGGCAAAATTGCTGAAACCTTTGTTCTCGGCGCGCTCGCCGTCATCCCGGCTTATTTTATCGAGCGCGCCGTCGGTAATACTTGGCCCTTGGCCCAAAACCTCCTCCTGGTCGTCTTTCTCTGGTCGCTAATTGAAGAGGGTTTAAAATATTTGGCCGTCTATGTGGGCGCGCTCTCTGGTCGCAACTACGATGAGCCCGTTGACGCCATGATGTATATGATTACCGGTGCTCTCGGCTTTGCCGCGCTAGAAAATATGCTCTTTATGTTGGGCGCGATCAACGCCGATGGCTCATCCTCGCTCTCTTTTTTAATCACTGGCAACTTCCGCTTTATCGGTGCCTCCGTGGTCCACATTGTGGCCTCGGGTTTAGTTGGTGGCTTTGTGGGTTTGGGTTTTTACAAATCACCACTAGCTCGCCTGGTCTACTTTTTACTCGGTCTAAGCACGGCCGTTGGGTTGCATGCCCTGTTTAACTACACTATAATTCAGAGTAACGGTTCGGGAGTGCTGAAGATTTTTGCTCTCTTGTGGCTAACCGCTCTGCTGATCATTCTCTTGTTTGAGCGAGTTAAAGCAACCCAGAGAACTCGAGATTTAGTAAACACTATTTAAACCAATGAATAAAAAGCGATCTTTCCTTGAGCGTTTGACTGGCAGTATTTCTATCCAAGATGAGGATGAGGTATCGGGACCAACCGAAATCACCCCCGAACGCGGCCACGCCGCCCCCTCAAGTAGTGCTTGGCTCGAAGATGCCGAAGAAGGAGAGCTCGCCGTAGACGTCTACCAGACGCCCTCAGAAATTGTCATCAAAGCGATGGTCTCTGGCGTTAAACCAGAAGATCTAGAAGTGGGGATTACTCGCGACATGGTCACCATCCGCGGCAAACGCGAGAGCGTCCGCGAGATTAATGAGGATAATTACTTCCAGCGCGAGCTCTACTGGGGCTCCTTCGCCCGCACCATCCTCCTCCCCGCTGAAGTCGAGGTAGAAGAAGCTGAGGCCCTCGAAAAGCATGGCCTCCTGACGATCCGCCTGCCCAAAATCGACAAGGGTAAGAAGCAAACCCTCAAAGTTAAGTCGCTCTAATCTAAAGGTGCTTGGAGCCGGGCTCGAACCGGCGACCCTTCCCTCTTCAGGGGAATGCTCTACCAACTGAGCTATCCAAGCAGCTCGCTTATTCTAGGCTAAAACGGCCATTTCGGCAAATTAGGCATCGCCGGTAAACTGGGCAAATTTTGGCCAGTCACTTTTAGCGTTGCCTGAAGATCGTTGTAGTTTTGCAAGACACTTTCGAGATAGGGCTGGACGTAATAGTAGCCGCCAACTGTTAGCGCGA
>CAYUHC010000006.1:37119-41953 GCA_964444555.1 uncultured Candidatus Saccharibacteria bacterium
TTATTTTAGAGAAAAAAGGCCCAAAAGTAAACCCTCGCGCCTATTGGCCCAAAAACAATTTCTCGAGACTGTTGGTCTCGGGGATTTTTATTCCTAAATTGCGATAAGTCTGGATGACCTGGTCCACTAATGGCTGGATGTAGTAATAAGCTCCCAAAGTTAGAGCGATCACCACCAACCACTTGGCAAAGAAAAGGACTCGGTTCCACCGCTGAGAAGTGACGAGTTTGCGAACCAGCCGATTGTTCTCTTCCGTTAGCTCGGCGACTTGTTTAAGTAAAATTTTGTCTTGCTGATCCACGATGTTAGTATAACATTTTTTAAGGCGCCTCTACCCCGAATCGAACAGGGATCGATCCCTTAGGACGGGACTGTTCTATCCATTGAACTATAGAGGCCGGCGAACTAGATGCCGAGTGCCGCCGACAAACCACCCTTATCGAAGCCCACAATCAAGTGCTCCTCCCCATCCTCCTCCGTCACCGAGATTACCGGCACACCCATCTGCCCGGTCTTATCTACCATCTCCTGACGCCTGGCCACGTCGGCGGCCACGTCATATTCGGAATACTCTACCCCATTCTGCTTAAAAAATTCCTTCGTCATCTGACAATAAGTACAAGTCGGAGTCGTGTAAATGGCAACTTTTTTCATGACTGCAGTTTATCAGAGCGTCGCTAGCCGAGCAAGGTCATCATCCGGCGCCACCTTGTTGCGCTTGCGGTAGCCGCACTCCAGGCACTCGTGGATCAAATCAAAGCCGCCGCCAGCGGCCTCGTAATCAACGGGACGCATCAGGCCACCACACTCGGCGGCGCGATCGCCCGGCTCCACGTCCACATGCTTAGACCACAAACAGGCTGGGCAATGATTAGTGTAGCCATCGCCCTCCACCACCACGCCGCAACGCTCGCACTTAAAATTTTCCTGCTTCTTGATGAACATTGGTGCCTTTATTTTACAACGCTAGCACCTATTTCCAAAACAGATGGGCCACGCGCCCCGGCGCCCGCCTCCGCTAACGCTCTGGCGGTAACCTCGCAGAAATTTCCCTTACAATTTTCTTTTGCGTGCGCCCGTAATTTTTTCAATCTCTAATAAAGAAGGAAAAAAGAATGCCGGAGAAATTTCATTTTTTCCAGTTCTTGTTATACTTAACACATGATTGTCTACCGCCTTAAATCTAAGAATATTGTTTACGATCTTTACTTGCCAGAGCAAGGTAATGGCAAGGTTGTTTTATATGTTCCTGGCCTACCCGGGCATCCTCGCAAAAGTAACCTAGCCGAGACTTTTGCTGGGAATGGTTTTACTTTCTTTGAGATGCGTTTTCCGGGGACATGGGAGAGCGATGGGAAATTTTCAATGAACACGTGTGTTGAAAGCCTCGAGGAGGCCTATGCATTTATTCGAAACGGTTCTGCGATTGAATTGAGGCGAGAGGCAGAGAAGAAATGGAATTGTGACGAAGTTATCTTCATGGGTAGCAGTTTTGGGGGCGGTGTTATTTTAAGTAGTAAAATAAAAGTTCCTTTGACTCTTGTATTAATGGCCCCTGTAACTTCTTTAGGTACACTCAAAAATTCTTTAGTACCGCTTTCTTCAGGCGAAGACGATTTATTTCATTTACTCAAGAAAGGATACACTAATGTTTATCGTGGGCTTACGAATAAAGATTGGCAAAATTTTCTCCATGGAAAGACGTTGATAAATCCAGAAGCTAATCTAGATAACTTGAAAAATAAAAAGTTGATATTCTTACAAGGTTCAAGCGATACAGTTATTAAGAGCGATGATACTAATGAATTTGTCAAGAAACTTAAAATTGTAGGCATACAGGTGAAAATGCTTATGATTCCGGGTGCAGGACACGGGAGAGATTTGGAAGACAAGTCGGTCCATATTCTTGTAAGTGAACTAAAAAGATAAAATAAAAGCGCGTGAAAGATTCTCCACGCGCTTTTATTAGCTAAGGAAACGGCACTTCTCCGTCGATGCGATGCGAGTACGCATTATTTCATACGCACGCTCATGCACCCACAGACACCGAGACATGAAGTGCCTTCTTTTGGCCTCCGACCGCGGGAACACCCATGGCCTCGAAAGTTCTTCCAGAAATATGCGCTCTTCTGCCGAGAATTGAGGGAAACGATCCATTGATTCTCGTATAATTCGCGCTTCTTCCTGAATTAGTATGCCGGAAGATAACAATAGGTCCTTCAGCATCACAATCGATTTCTTTCTCGCCCACAGCAGTTCGCTCTCTGATGCTTTTCTCGGTTTGAACACGAGATTACGAAGCTGGAACGTATACTGCTGTACCTTCTGGAGTAAACTCAGTTGAAGCTGGTAGTCTGAAGGTCCGACCAGCTTATCAAAGATATTCTCTCCGTAGATCGTCTCCGCTTGTCTGAGGTGACATGCGAAGAACGCTCCGCAGGTATGGATCGAGAAAAAATCGGCGTTGACCGGCAGTTCCTCAAGGTAGATTAGATGGAAGTGGATTGGCACCTGAACTAGTCGCGAACGCGTAACCAACCTTCGCAATTCAGAGCAGTCATCCTCCTTTTTTCGTCGGAGCACAATCACGAAATCTGCGTCTTGTGGCAGGGTTTGGGGATTGAACAGTATCGAGCCGTGGAACAAGATGCACTCCACGTTCTCGGTCCCGAAGATGGCAACGATTTTCTCGCCAAGCTTTCGAATTTTTCGTTTATTCATTACTCAATCCTTTTTCAAGAAGAAGGTTGTGGTACGATGACAGCTCTACGTGGTTAAGTTTTCGCAAGTTCGAGATGAGCTTATCCACGCCGTGTCCATCAGTAAGTCCGGTGACCTCTTGGAGCGAGAATGATGCTTTCTCTTCCGATGTAATGGCAGCTAAATCACGAGCCAATCCTTTAAGTGCCCAAAAGATCAAACTCGATTTGGCTACTACTTCTTTCTGATTCCACTTCAAGCCGCTTGCCATGAGCAGTCGTACTGGCGTACGGCCGTAACGATCAAGAAGCTGAGCCAGAGAGCCAATCGGATGAGCAGGATCACCCGTTTCAAATTGCACGTACGGCGTTACCAGAGCCGTAACCTGGGCTAGGTCGGGGCATAATTTTCTCGAAACCCCGTACGCCCAGACTAGAGGCTTGAGTGATCGGTTGCTCACCACGACAGCTTTTGGCTCAAAGCCGTTCTCGATGAGCGAGCAGAACAGCATTGACCAACAAAAGTCAGTGTCAAGCCGCCACACTCGATCAAACAGCCGGAGTTCGTAACCAATTTTTCTTTGTCTAGACACAAGAAGTGGCTGGTTGAAGAATTCCTGTAGCTTGTCAATCTCTCTCTGATAGAAGCTGGGAATTGCCACGAGAGGATTACTCGAGAAGTGAGTGTCTAAAAATAGGCACTCACTGTGCGTTACGCGAAGCTGTGTGTTGCACAACTTGCAGAACGGCCGGCCTTCGCGGATATCCATAACCTTGTGCTCCATTGCCCAGTCCGAGTTGATCGCCTCCTCAACCACTTCAACAGCGCCGCATCTGCATATAAACGTTGTCGCTGAGCGGGGTTGTAACATTCCTGCGTCTATAAGTGTCTTGCAGTATAACTGCAAGCGCTCAACGTGGTGCGGATTATTATCAGCCCAGTAGTGGCTAATTGGAAATCCGATCCGTGTCATCAGCTTCTGGAATCGGTCGAAGCGATTAGACACATCGCGAACTTGCATCCTCTCGTAGCGCAATCCGGTTAGGTTGACGCAACAGACAGACGCAAGCCCAGTTAGTTCCGATGTGGCCGAAACGACTAACGGTGTAAGGGCGAGTCCCAATTTTACTTCTGAAGGGATTGTAATCGGCAGACAGAGTATGCACGGTTGCATTGTTACCTCACTTTCTCTTGAGTAGTTGCTTTGCTTTTGTTATTGCAATTTTCGCCGCTCTAAAGGCGTTTTCCGTTTCAAGGTAAACAGCGACGAATGACCCGAAGAATGTGTCGCCGGCTCCAAGGGTGTCGGGAGCCAGCACTTCTTTGCCACGTATCATCTTGCGTTTGTCTCGATCCCACACCTCAACACCCTCTTTGCCGTGGGTGACGAGCAGAATTCGTTCGCGGAAGAGGTTGAGTATTTCCTTTGATACAAGGCCCGATTCGCGCAAATTGACCTTGAGCGCGATAATATTCTCAAGATTGAGCGGGCTACATGACCAACCTTGAACTTGATTTTCTCCTCTTGTGCGTATGTACCCTTGCGCGTCCAGGAACACGCGACATCTCCGATCAGCCAATTGTCTGAGCTCGAATTCGCTCAGTATTGGAGAGAGCACGATGTTTCTGGAAGGCAGACGCTCTCCAAGTTTGATTTTAGGGACTCTATCGATGCGGATGCTCTCACGACCGCCCCGTATCGTAATGGATACCTGTGTTGGCCGAGATGCCGTGACTAGGTGAACTTTGTAACCGAGCGCTTCTATCGCTTGCTTGCAATAGAATGCGGGGCCACCCGGCCTCTCAAATTTCTCTCTGCGATCGAAGTTGTGTATGTGATCTATGGTTCGAGAAGCTATCAGAGTTACGGATTTCACTGTGTACCTCCACATAATCTTGTTGTAAATGTGCCAAAAATTCCGAGACTATCTCAGAACTCCATTTTGGATACTACAATATTTTTGGCTTTCTTACAAGCTTTTGAGCTCCTTCCCAAAATCCTAACGGACCAGCGAGCGGGCAAAAATTTCCTCCCCTTGAACCCCTCCATTTTTGCCCGCGAGCGTTGGTAGCCCGGCCGCACCGCCGGTCACTTGAACGCCTACATCATCCTCACCACCGATTCCCGCTGGGC
>CAYUHC010000007.1:0-32509 GCA_964444555.1 uncultured Candidatus Saccharibacteria bacterium
CAAGTTAAGAAGATTTAAGCTAGGATTTCCCCTACACTATGGCTAAGAAAGTAGAACGAAAAGTAAAGCTCGTGATCCCCGCCGGTAAGGCAACCCCGGCGCCACCGATTGGTACCAACTTGGGACCGACGGGTATTAATATTGGTGAGTTTGTGACGAAGTTTAACGCCGCTACGGCTCAGATGGTGGGGGATATTATCCCGGTAGAAATCTCGATTTACGGTGACCGGAGCTTCGACTTTGTTCTCAAGACGCCACCGGCCTCAAGCTTGCTGTTGAAGGCAGTTAAGAAGGATAAGGGCTCAGGTAAGCCCAACACCTCTAAGATCGGCAAGGTCTCGATGGCTGATGTCCGGGCGATTGCCGAGAAAAAGCTACCCGATCTCAACACTACCGACCTTGATCAGGCTACGCGCACGATCGCTGGTACGGCTCGCTCGATGGGTATCGAGGTAACGAAGTAGAAAGGAATTAGGATTGACAAACACGCTACACTGTTGTAGTGTGTTTTTAGTTTGGTGCGGTCATCACAAGTTCCTTACATTAGGAGATGGTCATGTTCGATCGAGTCGTGAGAATCATTGTTGACGTCACCCTGTTCGTTCTGTTGGGCGGCGACGCGTGGGAGGAGATGTTTCTTAAGGGAGAAGCTTCGCCGGCCATGGTCAAGTTGTGGCGGGAGGCCAGGGGAGATCGATTGGAAGGTTCTTTGCTTCGTTTTGGGTACTATTTGGAGTTTTGTCGGGCGCTGTCCGTGCTAAGGTCATACACTGTTTTCGGAGCCTTGGTCAGCTTTATCGCTTGGTGGGCCGCGCCTCGATTCTTCTGGTGGGTGTGTTTACCGTTGTTTGTATTGATCGTCATCCTCCTTGGGCTTTCTGGGATAGCGCATCTAGATGGCTTCCGGTCTTTTTATCCAGGAATTGGAAGGGATTTCAGACGTCTTTGGCGGTCCGTGGCCGGGGAGATGGCTTTGAGCCTAAAACAAATTAGTTCTCTGGGGGAGGCGGAGTTGAAAGAGCTGGCTATCAAGCGGCTTGGGCAAGTTATCGATCACTGCCGCATTTCTCCTGGATCTGTTTGGCGATATGAGGAGTTGAAGCTTCTCCTTGCCTCTGTCGGACTGATCAGTTCTTTCGAGGTTGATGAGGTGTGGCGAGATGCTATGAAGCAGACCTCAACTCTCCGGTCCGTCTGTTGAGCTAGCCGCCTTCAGGAAATTGTTTTTTTATTGCCCCAGACAGCCGTTGCTGTCTGGGGTGTTTTCTTTTTACTCCACCTTTCGGTATCATGGAAGTGCTATGAAATCTGTTGATTCCCGCCTTGGCGCCCTGCCCTCGCAGATGTTGCTTGAATTAATCGACACCGGAAATATTGTTGGTACCGAATCTGCTCGCGTTCGTCCATCCTCGATTGATTTGACCCTGTCGGATGAAGTTTATCGAGTGGAGGGAATTTTTCAGCCTCGACCGGGCGAGCCGATTCGCGAAGTTCTAAAGCAGGTTAAGCACGATCGATATTCTTGGGGCCAGCCACTGGTTTGCGGTCAAATGTATTTAGCGCGACTAAACGAAAAACTTTCTTTACCGGTCGATGTTTATGGTTATTGCAACCCCAAGTCGACTAGTGGGCGGCTTGATTTGCACGTTCGTTTGCTGGCTGATGGCGTACCTCGTTATGACTCATTAACGCCGGCGGGCTGGGGAGGGGAAATGTGGGTTTCTATTGTTCCTAAGACTTTCTCTCTTATTTTGCACGCCGGTTTATCTTTAAATCAAATTAGATTATTTAATGCCGATACTCGTTTAGACGAAAACAAAATTCAGGAGGCGGTGAGTAAGTATCAATTGCTTTGGCGTCTTGATGATCAAGTGCCCCTAAGTTACGAAGAATTAAAGATTCGAGACAATGATGGTTCGCTTATTTTGACTTTGGATCTCAAACATCAACCCCTGGGTTATCGAGCTAAGTTGGACGTGGAGACGGCGCTGGACTTAAAACAGTTGGCTCACTATGAGGCGCAAGATTTTTTTGAGCCAATCAAACTGGATGGCCCGCTTCTTACTCTTAGGCGGGGAGAATTTTATATTTTATCTACTCGCGAGGCGGTGCGAGTGCCGCCAGAATTGGCTTGCGAGATGGTCCCAATGGACGAGAAGAGTGGTGAGTTCCGCTCTCACTACGCCGGTTTTATTGATCCAGGTTGGGGTTGGGGCCAGACGGGAGAGGGCAAGGGTCGACCGCTTACCTTGGAGGTCCGGCCGTTTGAAGATATTATTGTTCGCCACGGTCAGCCAATTGCAAAAATTAAGTTCGAAGTGATGGCTGAGTTACCGGCGTTGGTGTATGATTCGCTAGACTCTAATTATGTTAAACAGATTGGTCCACGCTTGGCAAAACATTTTAAGTAACTTTAAATAAATTTTATGGCACGAAAGATTATTGGCTTTGCGGGGGAGATTGCTTCGGGCAAGACTCATAGTTCGCGTTATTTGATTGAGAAACACAAAGCTCATTCTTATAGATTTTCTACTCCTTTACGAGATATTTTAGAAAGAATTTATGTGCCCGAAAGCCGCGAGGCGTTAACTAAGATTTCTCTAGCTCTTCGAGAAGCTTTTGGTCAAGATATTTTAGCTAAGATTGTGGCGGCTGATGCCAAGGCCTCAACGTCAGAGCTGGTAGTGATCGACGGCATCCGCCGCTTGGACGATATTTCGGAGTTGTCTAAACTGCCAGAATTTATTTTTGTTTATATCGAAACTGATCAGAAGTTGCGTTATGAGCGCATCACTCGTCGAGGCGAAAACTCTGACGACAATGCCAAAACTTGGGAGCAATTTTTGGCTGACCATTTGCTCGAGACGGAGGTGGGCATCCCTTCGCTTAAAGCTCATGCCTCGCAAGTGATCCAAAATAATGGCACGGTGGCCGAGTTGGAGGCCAAACTTGATGAGTTAGCGACTACGGCCTAGTAGCCGGTAAACTGTTCGACTAAAATTTTTTCTCTCGGAAAGCCGCCACTCGTGGCGGCTTGGATCGCGAGGGCGGTAAAGTTGACCGGCCCAGCGATGTAGATCAGCGAAGGCGGAGATTGCGTTAAATAATTTTGGACTACTTCGGAGGTGAGTAATCCCCAGTGTTCCCAGAGCGTCAAGGTGCCGGCTTGGGCGCTAGCTTGGAGTTCCTCGCGATAGGCTGCTCGCTCGGGCGTACTGTTGGCCGAGAGGAAGCTAAGGGGCGAAGTGGGTCCCGAACGGATCATGCTTAGAAAAGGAGTCACACCAATGCCGCCGGCAATGGCCAGCACGGGCTCGGTAGATTGAGGGAGAGTAAAGTTGCCGTAAGGTCCTTGGACTTTGATCGTGGCACCAAGGGGGAGGACGGCTAGACTGCGCTTCCAGCCGCTTGCGGATTCGCGATAGGCAAAACGGAGAATTGGTTCGCTGGGAGCGGAGGCGATCGAGAAGGTGCGTCGCGAACCCAGGTCGTCTTCGTAGGTTGGGTCGGGGATGGTTAGCTCGGCGTTTTGGCCAGCGATAAATTTAAGATTAGACCCCGTGCTCGGGGCGAGAGATATTTCGGTGGTTTCTTGAGCGACGCTGCGACGATTAGTTAGGGTGAACTCGTATTCCATGATTAAAGAATAAATGGTTGATCTTGGCGATAAGTTTTGCCCGTACTTAAGGCCAGCTCGGCTTTTTGGAGCTCGAGGGCGACGTCAAAAATGTGATCACTGCGACTTAGTAATTCCAGTTGGGCAATTTTTTTGGCGAGCGCTTTAGCGGAGGGGGCGTCGAGGCGCACCAACTCTTCGCCAGTTGGACCTTGGAGCCGGGCGTTTAATTTTCCATTTTCTAGCGAGATGATCAGGTTGCCCCGCGGATCGGATTGAGTTTCCGGATTAAAGCCCATGGCTGGCTCCCGTTCCCAAAATTGGCAACGGACGAGTCGAAAGGCGTCCTCCCAGTCTTGTTCGTAGATGTGAGCTGACTGAGAAGTGATCTGGAGGGCGCCGGTGCTAAAGCCCAAGTCGTGGGCGATGTTTTGCTGGAGTTTACGCAGGCCGAAAGCGTTAGGAATCGCGGCTTTAAAGAGGTCATGACTGCGGGCGGTAACGAGAAAGTGGAGGGCGCCGTTAGTTTGGAGCGCTTGGACTTGAGTAATGCACGGCGGAGATTTGTTGTCTTTGTCGGTGGAGGGGACCATGGTGGTGGCCACGGCTCGTCGGGAATCAGGCGAATCTCGTAACTGTTTTTTTATGACCTCTTCGATCTGGTCGATGGGAGTGATGGGATCGGGATAGCGCATGAGGCGGTTGCCGTAGGTGTAGGCGAGGCCAACCGGAGTTTCGGGCGAGAGGAAGACGTTAAAATATTTAGTGAGAGCGTCGACGGTGGTACCAGTAGTTTGGCGCAAAGTCTCTGGCCAGTCGGCGGCTAATTTTAAATTTGGCTGGTCAGCATCTTCGGCCGTGATCACCCAGGTGACGCCAATTAATTCCCGTTGCTGGTAACCGTATTGTGTGCCCTTAACGACGCCGTAGCGCATGATCCGATCAACAACGCGGGACCACGTTTCCATAATCGTCCGGCCACGCGCCAGCCAGCCGACCACTTCTGAGGGGAAAGTTTCCACCACCTCGCTTTCGTGGTCGGGGAAGGAGACGGGTTCCATGTAAGCTGGGGCGAGTGAGAGGGAGTTGAGGGCGGTCTCAACCGCTTCGAATGGTTCGGCGCTTAAGTCTCGCCAAGTGACGTTGGTTCGGATTTTTTCGACCACTTGGGGGTCGATCTCTTTTTCGATTTTAAATTGTGTCCCGATAATTGTGCCGTCTGGTTCGAGGCCGTTCTTCCAGAGGGCTTCTAAAATTGATTTTCCGGCGACGCCAAATTGAGTATTGGAGAGCGTTCCGTTGCCCCATACGATCAGAGTGGTGATCTGGGGATTAAGGGCGAGATTGCGGAGAATGACGTTAACGCCTTGACGGCTGTAGAGCGTGCCCACGATCGCCGCCTTTTCCTGGACCACGGCGGAGCGATTAAAGATGAGTTCTGGCTCGTTCCAAACGGTGCAGAGTCCGGCCGCTCCTCGACCCAAAAAGACGCTATATTTTTCAGGTTGGTAAAGAGTGACCGCCATTTGCCCTAGTATATCGGTTGGCGTATGCTACTAGCAATATGACAGGAAAATTTATTGTAATTGATGGTATTGACGGATCAGGTAAGGCGACGCAGACCAAACTGTTGGCGAAACGGTTGACTAAGGCGGGGATCAAAACAAAGACAATCGACTTCCCGCGTTACGGGAAGAATTTTTTTGGTAGTTTAATTGGTGAATATTTGGCCGGGGCGTACGGCGACTTTAGCGAAATTGATCCGCGCGTCGCCTCAGTGCTTTACGCCGCTGATCGTTACGAGTCGAGCGCGCAGATCCGGGCTTGGCTGGAGGCGGGTTATGTGGTTTTGGCTGATCGTTACGTGAGCGCTAATCAGATCCATCAGGGTGGCAAAATTAAAGACCCAAAGGAGCGAGAAAAGTTTATGACCTGGCTTGCGAAGATGGAATTTTCGGTTTTTAAAATCCCTAAGCCTGATTTGGTGGTTTACTTGGACGTGCCGTTTGAGGTTAGCCGTCAGTGGTTGACTCAAAAGATTGCTCAGCGTTCGAAGAAGAAATATCTCAAGGGACGCAAAGACGTGGCCGAAGAAAACTTAATGTATCTAAAAAATTCCCGCGCGAGCGCCTTGGCTCTAGCCGAGAAGCAGCGTGACTGGGAACGAATCGAATGCTGTCAAAAAATGGTTTGTTTGCCGCCGGAGGCGGTGAGCGATCAAGTGGCCCAAATCGTGGCCAAGCGACTCAAGCTCAGTTCCTAATTGATTTTTTGCCAATAGCTGGTAAGGTCTAAATTAGAGAAGGGAGGTGGCATTTGCCAAGTGAAAAGATTGTCGCTTGCGGAGTGGCTTGTTTAAGAGACACTCCCCAGGGAACCGAGATCCTTTTTTTGCGTGAACGGTCGGGGAATCAAGAGTGGCTTACATTGCCCGGTGGCACACAGGAGAAGGGAGAAGCTTCCAGCGCTTGTGCTCGGCGAGAACTTTGGGAGGAGACGGGAATCTGGGTTGATCGATTGGTCCACCTGGGCTCCTTTACGGGCGCCACTTTGACTAAGGACCACGTGGTTGATCTGCATCTTTATTTATTGCGTCAACAGCCAGACTGGAGTCGCGTCTCGGTGAAGTTGAGCCACGAGCACTGGGGCTATGAGTGGCTCACGGCGGGCGCGGCGCTTGATCGCACTGATCTGCTTCCGCTGACCATGGAGTCGGTCAAACTGTTGCAGCGCAAGAAGGTGGTCTAATGGCCGAGTGGGGAGATATTCCCCGCTCGGTCGTTTTTTTGTTAAACTCGAGTCATGTTAAACATTTCACTTAAAATTAAACGCTTGCATCCTGACGCCAAGTTGCCCACTTATGGTCATCCGGGTGATGTGGGAATGGATTTGTACTCAATTGAAGATTACGAGCTTAAGCCAGGGGAGCGGAAAATCTTTCCAGTGGGCTTTGCTCTCGAATTTGAGGCGGGATATGCGGCGATCGTTAAAGACAAAAGTAGCTTGCCGCGAAATGCGGGACTCCATACGATGGGCGGAGTTTTCGATGCCGGTTTTCGTGGTGAGTATAATGTCCAGCTAATTAATCTCGGGCAAGAGTCTTATCGAATTGAAAAGGGGGATAAAATTGCTCAGCTCATAATTTATCCCGTCGCTATCGCCGAACTCGAAGAGGTAACGGAGCTCTCCGACTCCTCGCGTGGTACGGGCGCCTTTGGTAGCACCGGGCGGAAGTAAGCACGCTTTTTTATTGGACAAAAAATGCTAGGATGGGGTCAATGAAAAGCGAGATCGAAGAATTAATCAGGCAAGCGGCCCGCAATCTTAACCTCGAGGTGGGTAAGTTTGAAGTTGAGTACCCCGCCACCTTAGAGCATGGAGATTATGCCAGTAACGTCGCGCTGGTGGTGGCTAAGCAGGCCAAGCAAAATCCTCGGCAACTAGCCGAGGCGTTGGTTAATGAGCTTGAGAAAATTAAGACAGAAAATCTTAACCGGATCGAAGTTGCCGGCCCGGGATTTATTAATTTTTATTTAGCACCAAAAACTTTGGCCCGGGAGCTGGAAAAAATTTTAGCCCGCGGAGAACTTTATGGTTCAAATAATTTGAGCGAGGCCGAAAAAGTGTTGGTGGAGTACACCCAGCCTAATCCTTTCAAAGAATTTCATATTGGCCACTTGATGAACAATGTGATCGGCGAAGCTTTGTCTCGGTTGATCGAATCCTCTGGAGCGACGGTCGCTCGCGCGACTTACCACGGCGATGTGGGGATGCACGTGGCCAAAACCATTTGGGGTCTACAGCAAGCTGGCGCTGAAAATTTATCGCTCAAATTACTTGGCGAGGCCTATGCGTCCGGTCACCGTGCCTTTGAGGATGATCCGTCTGCGAAAGAGGCGATTATGGTGATTAATAAAAAGATCTATGATCGTTCTGACAAGCAAATTAATCATTTGTATGACGCGGGGCGGACCTGCTCGCTCGAAGCGTTTGAATCTCTGTACCGACGTTTAGGGAGCCAGTTTAATTTTCATTTTTTTGAGAGCGAGGCTGGGCCCTTGGGACTGGAGGTGGTAAGGAGTCATCCGGAGATTTTTGAACTAAGCGAGGGGGCGATGGTCTTTCGTGGCGAAAACTATGGCTTGCATACGCGCGTCTTTGTTAATTCGCAGGGCCTCCCAACTTATGAGGCCAAGGAGCTTGGCTTGCAGGAGCTTAAGCGGCAAAAATTTTCTGCTACTCGTTCGGTTACCGTGACGGCGGTAGAGCAAAAAGATTTTTTTCGAGTCGTTCGTCAGGCGATCGAATTAATTTATCCAGAATTGGCGGGCAAACTTGATCACGTCGCTCACGGTTTTTTACGTTTGCCGAGCGGCAAAATGTCTTCGCGGACGGGTACCGTGGTTGCGGCCGAATCCTTGCTTGGCGAGGTGGCCGATCGGGCCGCCGAGCGAATGGCCGACCGACCGATGTCGGAGGTCGAGAAGGCTTTGGCGGTCGAGGCGGTGGCGCTCGGGGCAATTAAATACGTTATTCTAAAGCAGTCGCCGGGTCGTGATATTGTTTTTGACTTTGATACCGCGCTTTCTTTTGAGGGTGACTCGGGCCCCTATCTTCAATACACCTATGTTCGAGCCAAGTCCGTTTTGGCCAAAGCCGAAGTCCCGCCCACCGCGCCCAAGGAGACTGATTCTGAGCTGGCTCGATTGTTGGGCCGCTTTCCTGAGCTGGTTGCTCGAGCTTCGGCCGAACTTTCGCCGCAACATGTGGTGACTTACGTTACCGAGCTGGCCTCGGCCTTCAATTCTTATTACGCTCAGAACAAGATTATTGGCAGTGTGGATGAGTCAGCGCAGCTGGCTTTGGTGGCCGCGACCGCCCAGGTGCTTAAAAATGGTTTAAAGCTCCTGGGTATTCCCGTTCCAGAAAAAATGTAGTACAGTAATTTTAGGTTTTACAGCGAAAGGAGTCGCTATGGCGCCATCGGATCTGAGTGACGCATGGGTCCTCTTGGTGATCTTGATTGTTGTAATTATCGCTTTTTTTAATCGCGATGACGTGTCGGGGCATCTCTAGTGAGTTGCCCCGTGAGTGGCGCCCGGGGTTACCACCCCTCGGGCGCTTTTTTTCTGGCTGGAAAATGCTAGGATGATGGAAATTATGGCCGAGAAATCCGATCGAGCGCGCCGCGAAGAAGAAATTCTGGCCAAGTGGCGGGCTAATAAAATTTTTGAACGAACATTAGATAAGCCGGCACCACGGGGCGACTTCGTTTTTTACGAAGGTCCGCCGACGGCTAACGGTCGCCCGGGCATCCATCATTTAGAGGCGCGCGCTTTTAAGGACGCTACCCCGCGTTACAAAACGATGCGTGGTTATCGCGTACGTCGCCGCGGCGGTTGGGATACTCATGGTCTGCCGGTGGAGTTAGGGGTGGAGAAGGCGCTTGGTCTAAAGTCTAAGAAAGAAGTTGAAGCGTACGGCATCGCCGCGTTTAATGAGAAGTGTAAGGAGAGTGTCTGGACTTACGTGCGTGAGTGGGAAGAGTTTACGCGACGCATTGGTTACTGGGTTGATCTTGAACACCCGTACATTACTTATCGTTCGGAATATATCGAATCGGTTTGGCATATTTTAAAGCAGGCCGACGAGAAGAAGTTGCTGTACAAGGACTATAAGATTGTGCCCTGGTGTCCGCGTTGTGGCACGGCGCTCTCTTCGCACGAGCTGGCTCAAGGTTATCAAGACGTTAAGGATCTGTCGGTTTACGTTAAGTTTCGGCTTAAGTCTGAACCGAACACTTATTTGGTGGCCTGGACGACGACGCCCTGGACCTTGCCGGGTAATGTGGCTTTGGCGGTTAATCCCGCGATTACTTACGTGCGGGCGCGGGTGGGGGAGGAAATTTATTTGGTCGCCGAAGAGCGCTTGGCCGCGCTTAAGTTGGATCCTGCTAGTGTGGAGGAGAAAATTTCTGGTTCGGCGTTGGTGGGTTTGGAGTACGAGCCGGTCTATCCGTTTCTGGCGGAAAAAGATAACGGCACCGCTTTTCGGGTTTACGCAGCCGATTTTGTGACGACGACGGATGGCACGGGGATTGTTCACCTGGCGCCGATGTATGGTCAGGATGACTTCGATCTGGGCACTAAAATTGGCCTCCCTAAGCATCATCTGGTTCGTGAGGACGGCACCTTTGTGCCAGAAGCTGGATTTTTGGCCGGCTTGTTTGTAAAGGATCAGGCCACCGACGTAGCGATTATCAAAGATCTCGCTGGTCGGGGCTTACTTTTTGGTAAAGAAAAATACGAGCACTCTTATCCGCACTGTTGGCGCTGTAAGACGCCGCTCATCTATTTTGCTCGCGACTCGTGGTATCTCCGGATGACGGAACTGCGCGAAGAGATGCTCGCCGCCAATCAGCAGATTAATTGGGAGCCAGCCACGATTAAGGACGGCCGCTTTGGCGAATGGTTGCGCGAGATCAAGGATTGGTCAATTTCTCGCGAGCGTTATTGGGGGACGCCTTTGCCGATCTGGCAGTGTGACTCATGTCCCGAACGGGCGGTGATTGGTTCCGTGGCGGAACTGCAGGCTCGTGGCGCGGGGCTTAATCGTTACTTCGTCATGCGCCATGGCGAAGCGGAGTCTAATGCTCGCGCTATCGTCTCGAGCGCTCTGCCAGGCGAGTATCATTTAACCGAGCGCGGTCGGGAAGAGGTGATTCGTTCGGCTGAAAAATTGTCGGGAGAAAAAATTGATTACATCGTTGCTTCGCCGGTTTTGCGGACGCGCGAGACGGCCGAACTTTTGGCCAAGCAACTTGGACTTGCTCCTGATCGGATCTTGTTTGATGAGCGGTTGCGCGAGGTTGGCTTCGGTGCTTGGGAGGGTCGACCAATCGCTGATTATTTGGCGGCGACCGACTACTCGGACGTGGAGCCGGAGGCGCAGGTTAAGGATCGCTTGATGAGCGCGCTGGCCGAGATTGATGCCAAGTATCGCGGTCAGACAATCGTGGTGGTGACGCACCAGAATTTGGCGGGTTTTTTGGCGACCGGATCGGCGGATTTTGTGACGGGCGAGGTCCGTCCGTTTGTAAAGTTTGATTTCCATCGGCCCTACATTGATGAGATCAAGCTCACCTGTACTTGTGGTGGCCAGATGACGAGAGTCAAAGAGGTGATGGATGTTTGGTTTGATTCTGGCGCGATGCCGTTTGCTCAAGCCCATTACCCATTTTCGACCAGTGCGGCCGAATTACTTTATCCGGCCGATTACATTTCTGAGGCCATTGATCAGACGCGCGGCTGGTTCTACACCCTGCATGCTATTGGAGCGTTGATGGGCCGCGGTGCCGCTTACAAAAACGTTATTTGTTTGGGGCTTTTGCTCGACGCAGAGGGTAAGAAGATGTCTAAAAGTGTCGGCAACGTTGTTGATCCAGAAGCGATGCTTAATCTTTATGGGGCCGATGCTCTTCGTCTGTGGATGTACAGCGTCAATCAGCCAGGTGATGCTAAAAACTTTGATGAAAAAACAGTTGATGAGGTGGTCAAAAAAGTTATTAATTTATTAACCAACGTCACCACCTTTTACCGCACTTATGCCGACCCAGCGGTGCCGGCCGCGGCCGATTCTCCACAAGTTCTTGATCGTTGGATTGTGGCGCGGCTCAATCAATTAATTAAGACGGCCACTGCGGCCTTGGATGATTATTCGTTATTTGAACCGGCGCGCGCGATCCGTGACTTTATTGCCGACCTGTCGCAGTGGTATTTGCGTCGCTCTCGCGAGCGCTTTAAGGGTGATGATGAGACCGATCGGATTCGGGCGGCCGCGACCACTCGTTGGGTGTTGCATAACTTGTCGCGGGTGATGGCACCGCTGGCGCCTTTCGTGGCCGAAGAGATTTTTGAGCAGGTGCGAAGCGAAGCGGATCCCGAGAGCGTCCACTTGGCGGAGTGGCCAGAGGCGGGAGAGGTGGATCGGCCGGTGATCGAGGAGATGGCGCTAGCGCGGACGCTGGTGGAAGTTTCTCTGGCGGAGCGGGCCAAGTTGGGGCAAAAAATTCGTCAGCCCCTGGCCGAGATGAAATATCAAATTGTTGATCAATCATCCAAGCTTGATCCCGATCTCGAGCAGATTGTGGCCGAGGAGATTAACGTTAAGCAGGTCACCTTGGCCAAGGTGGACGAAGCAACGGAATCAAGCGGAGTTAGAGTGTGGTTGGACGCTAATCTGACCCCGGAACTGGAAGCTCTGGGCCGAGTCCGTGACTTGATTCGAGAGATTCAGGATTGGCGCAAACAGCAAGGTTTGACGCCTGGTCAACTAGCCGTGGTGCCGATCGCCGCAACTCATCGTCCGTTAGTGGAAAAGTATGCTGACGAGATTCGTCGGGCGACGTCAGCGTCTGATTTTGTTTTTCAAGATTAGATGTCTCATCGAATTTTTACGACGCAAGCGTTAGTGGTGAGCGCCGAACCATTTGGCGAAGCTAATCGGTGGTTTTTATTTCTGACTCCGGATTTGGGTTTAATCCGCGTGAGGGCCCAGGGTATTCGGTGGGGCACTTCTAAGCTTAAAGCTTCTTTGTCACTTTATGGCTTGGCGGAAGTTTCGTTAGTGCGCGGCCGCGAGCAATGGCTCGTCGTCGGCGCTCGCGCCGACGACCGCCTCGCGCCACTTTTGGCGCGAGGCGCTGGCCGCTCCCTGGCGGCGCAGGTAAGCAGATTGTTAATCCGCTTGCTCGCGGGCGAGGAGGGCAACCCGTCTTTATTTGAGGGAGTGGTTGCTGGATTGGTGGCGGCCGCCCAGGCGCCGACGGCGGCCGCGTTCTATCAATGTGAGTTAGTTTTGGTTCTGCGCGTGCTGGCCAATCTTGGTTACGTTCGTTGGGACGGAGAATTAGCTCATTTGGCTTCGTTTGATCATGGCTGGCAGGCCGTCGTCACCGAAGCAACTTTGCCCCAAGCCGAAATTTTGTCAGCGATTAATCAGGCGCTTAAACACAGTCAATTGTAATTTGGTCGTGGTATACTAGCCAGGATGGCGGAGTCAGAGCAGGATCCAATTGAACAACTTAAGCGGCAACTAGACACTCCTGGTCAGCCCGAAATTTCTTTGCGCCGCTCGCCGCTACGTTTGGGAGAGGATGAGCTTCCTCGAGTCTGGGAGCCCCCAGTCGCGGCGGGTGGGACTAAATTAAACACGTCGATGTTGAAAAAAATTCTTTATTTATCAATTTTATTTTGCGTGGCCATGGGCGGTTTGGCGGCTTGGGCTCTCTGGCGCGGCGATAACACGGTTAAGACCGGCAATGTTGATTTAACGATTGTGGCGCCAGCTTTGGCACGAGCGGGCGAGGAGATCGCTTTGGAAGTCGCTTTAAAAAACAACAACACTATTCCCTTGGAGTTTGTCGATTTGATCTTGAAGTATCCACCAGGAACTCGCTTGCCTGGTCAGGTGACGGAGACAACGCGGGATCGGATTAATCTTGGTACCTTGGCCCCAGGCGCCGAAAAGCGTCAGAGTTATAAAGTCTTATTGTTTGGCGAAAAGGGGATCAAGGTGCCAATCACGGCTTCTTTAGAGTATCGCTTGGCAGATTCTAACGCGATTTTTGACCGGAGTATTTCGCGAGAGGTTGAGATTTCTGACGCGCCGGTTTCGCTTAAGGTGACGGGCGAAGATTCGGTCAATGCCGGTGGGCTAGTGGAGTTGGAGGTAGCCGTCACCTCTAATGCGACTTCGATTTTGCCGGCGGTGGCGGTGGTGGTTAAATATCCAACTGGCTTTGTGCCAGCCACTAACGAGCCAGCGGCGACGCAGGGTAACAATGTTTGGGTGTTAAAAAATCTAGAGCCGGGCGAAGAGGAAGAAATTATTTTGCGCGGCACCTTGGGCGGTCAAAACAATGATGCTAAAACTTTTCGCGTCGAAGCAGGAGTGCCCGATCCCGCTGGCGAGCCGCGGGTGGCCGTTTTGTATGATTTGGAATTGGTGACGATCGCCTTGTCGGAGCCGAGCGTGCAGTTGGGGATCGCGCTAAACAACAACACCGCTCCCGAGCAGGTGGTGGGTGGTCAGCAGAGTGTCTCTGGCCAGCTTAAGTGGCTAAACAGTTTAGCTGGTTCGCTTGAGGATGTGGAGGTCGCGCTAACTTTTAATGGTACCGGCTTCAATCCCTACACAGTTTCAGCGCCGGGAGGCATTTTCCGCGCCACGGATCGAACCTTGGTTTGGAACAAATCTTCGCTGGGCAACTTAAGCACTCTGGCTTCGGGCGCGACGGCCGAACTTAACTTTAAATTTGATACTCCTAAATTGGGATCGGGCAATGAGTTTATAAAAAATCCGACTCTGGAATTATTGGCGACGCTTAAGGGTCGCGAATCAGTGGTTGGCGGTGACGGCAAAAAAGAAGTAGTTAAGGTCGAGTCAACCAAGCGACTTAAATTAAATTCGACGATTGGTTTGGCGTCGCAAGCTTTTTATTACACTGAGGAAGCGGGAGATCGTGGGCCTTTGCCACCTAAGGTGGGCGAGGAGACGGAGTACACGATTATCTGGACGGTTACCAATAGCTCTAATGATTTACGGGAGGCTACCGTCACGGCTACTTTGCCGCCCTACATGAAGTGGTTGGGCTTTGTCGGTTCGCAAACGGAAACGGTTAAATTTTCGCCCATTGATTCGGGCGGCGGAGAATTGGTTTGGTCTTTGGGTTCGGTTCGGGCGGGAACGGGCTTTGGCCTTGGCGCTCGGCAAGTAATTTTCCGGGTCGGTTTAACTCCGGCGCTGAGTCAGTTGGGGACGGCGCCAGTAATTCTCTCGGCTCCGATTATGTCGGCCGTCGACACCTTTACCGGCGTAACACTTAAGGCGGCAGTCTCGCGTCCGATCGATACTAATTTAAGTTTGTTTGATAGCCGCTTTAGACTCGGTCAAGATAAAGTGGTAGAGTAGGAACCAATGTCGGAACTTGAAGTCAAAATGGAAAAGTTAGTCGCCCTGGCCAAGCGCCGCGGCTTTATTTATCCCGGTTCAGAAATTTATGGCGGACTGGCGGGGACTTACGACTTTGGACCTTTGGGCGTGGCTCTCAAGCGAAATATTGAGAATCTTTGGTGGCGGAAGTTTGTGACGGATCGCGAAGATATGTTTGGCGTTGATGCCGCCATTATTATGAATCCCAAAGCTTGGGAGGCCTCTGGTCACGTGGCCGGCTTTTCTGATCCATTGGTAGAGTGTGCTAAATGTCAGCGTCGCTTCCGCGCCGATCACGTTGAGGGTCCAGCTTGCCCGGAGTGCGGTGGTCAATTGGGCGCGGCCCGGCAATTTAACATGATGTTTAAGACTCACGCCGGGGCGAGCGAAGACGCGGCGGCCGCTGTTTATTTGCGACCCGAAACTGCTGGCGGTATGTTTGTAAACTTTAAAAACGTTATTGATTCTTTCCACCCCAAGTTGCCGTTTGGTCTGGCGCAGATTGGCAAAGCTTTTCGTAACGAGATTGCGCCGCGCGACTTTGTTTTTCGCTCGCGAGAATTTTCCCAGATGGAGGTGGAATATTTTGTTCGACCAAGTGAGTGGGAGGCAAAGTTTGAGGAGTGGCGTCAGGCGATGCATGATTTCGCGAGCGCTCTCAATTTAGAAGTTCATGAGCTGGAGGTCGCGCCAGCAGATCGCGCGCACTACTCTAAGCGGACAATCGATTTTGAGTTCGAGTATCCCTTTGGTCGCAAGGAGTTGTGGGGCTTGGCTTATCGAACGGACTTTGATCTCTCGGCCCACACTACTCACTCAAAAGTGGAGTTAAGCTATTACGACGAAGAAACTAAGGAGCGGCTCGTGCCTCACGTGATCGAGCCCTCGCTCGGCGTCGAGCGGACGGTATTGGCAACCTTGTCGGCCGCTTATCGCGAAGATGAGTTGGGTGGTGAGCCGCGATCGTACTTGGCTTTGCCGGCTCAAGTGGCTCCTTATCGCGTAGCCGTTTTCCCTCTGCTAAAAAATAAGCCAGAATTAGTGGCTAAGGCACGCGAAGTTTACCAGGCCCTCCGTCGGGCGGGGATCGCGGTCATTTTTGACGATAACGGTAATATCGGTAAGCGCTATCGCCGCCAGGACGAGATTGGGACGCCAGCCTGTGTCACCATCGACTTTGATACTTTAGGCGAAACGGCCGAGCTTAAGGAAACGGTGACTTTGCGCGACCGCGATAGTGGCCAACAGCGTCGGGTAGCCATCTCGGATTTGGTTCAAATCCTCTCTTGACAAAAATAGGGGTATCTGGTAGTATACTGGCAGTGCTGGTGGGGCCGGGAATGGTTCCTGGCTCTACCCAGCGAGTGGAAACAACTACAACCAGGAGAATCGAGATGTTCGAAGGAATGACTCTCGATGATATCCGGGCCGCTGCCGCGGCCGGGGTCGTGTCGGCCCGTAAGTTCCTCGCCAATATCGGCGAGGAGTGAGACAACCCCCAGGGATGGGAGAGGTGGGTCCAGCAAATCTTGCTGGACCTTTTTGTGTGCTCATTTAAATTAAATATGTTAGTCTTGACCCTATGACTAAAGATGCTCGACGAGTAACTCTGCCTAGCGGTGTAAGATTAATTATGATCCCTCGTCCAGAGGCGATTGCCACCTCGATTATGGTCGCGGTGGAGACGGGCTCTAAGTACGAGACGCCGGCGCAAAGCGGCTTGTCTCACTTCTTGGAGCACATGTGCTTTAAGGGCACGACCAAGCATCCGACGGCGCTTTCGATCGCGGCGGAGTTTGACGCCATGGGAGCACAAAATAATGCTTTTACCTCGCAAGAATTTACTGGTTACTATGCGACGGTCGAGCCAGATCAGGCGTCGCGAGCGCTCTCGCTTTTGGCTGAAATGTATTTGGAGCCAACTTTACCAGAGCCCGAGATCCAAAAGGAGAAGGGAGTGATTGTTGAGGAGATTAATATGTACGAGGATGAGCCTCGTCGGAATGTCCACAATGTTTTGATGCGGGCGGTGTACGGTGATCAGCCGGCGGGACGTCCCATTTTGGGCACGATTGATTCGGTCCGCGCGATGACTCGGCAAGATTTTGTTAAATATCGTCGAGCTCATTATGTGGCGTCCAAGACGATTGTGACGATCGCGGGCAAGTTTGATCCTGCCACCATCAAGCGCCAAGTGGCGAAAGAGTTTGCGGCCGTTTCTCCGGGTCGTCGTCAGGGCAAGGAAAAAGTTAAGGACGCCCAGAAGGCGCCCGTGGCGCAGGTGTTAAAAAAGGATTCGGACCAAACTCATCTGGCGCTAGCCTTTCGGGCTTTGGCGGCCAACCATCCTGATTACTACGCGGCCGAAGTGTTGGGAGCGATTTTGGGTGGTGGGATGGGATCGCGCCTCTGGCAAGTAGTTCGGGAGGAGTTAGGCGCCGCTTACTATGTGGGCGGTGGTCACGATTCTTACACCGATCATGGGCTGATGGTTTTTTCGGCGGGGATCGAAAGCTCTCGTCTTGATCAGGTTTTGCCCGCGATGCTTGGTGAATGTCGGCGTTTAACTTCTGACTTGGTTCCGGCCGAAGAACTGGCTCGAGTTAAGCAGTCATTGGTAGGTAATTTAATGTTGGGGCTTGAGCGAGCTTCTAATTTGGGCTGGCACTATACGGCGAGCGAAATTTTAACTGGTGAATTAGTCTCGCCTCAGGTAGTGGCGCGGAAGCTCCGCGCGGTGACGGCGGAGGAGGTTCGCCGAGTGGCGCGTAAAATATTTTCGCCCACCCGTCTTTCGGCCGCGGTGATCGGGCCACTTTCTGATTCTAAGGTGGTGGAGCGCCTGCTGACCCTGTAGTACAATAGCGTTATGTCTCCTGATCGCAATCCAACGCTAATTACCATCTCGCTTTCAACAATTATCAAGACGGTGTTGGTCTTGGGCTTGTTGTGGGTGGTCTTTTTGCTTAAAGATTTGGTTTTGGTCTTGCTAACTTCCGTGGTAATTGCCGCCGCCGTTGAACCGATGGTCCGGTGGTTTTCGCAATATCGGATTCCGCGCGTCTTAGCCGTGTTGATTATCTATGTTTTGACCTTTGGCGTGGTGGTGGTGCTTTTACCTTTCTTTTTATTCCCGATTATCGGAGATCTGGTGGAACTTTCGGCCACCTTGCCCGAGCGGTTGGGGGGGATTCCGGAGTGGATTTCGGCGCAGGGCGGGTCATCCTTGATGTCTAGTGGCTTTGATAGTTTGGCCCTCAACGACTTTTTGGTTAGTTTGCAGGGGAGCTTTAGTAATTTACCCAAAGGTTTCGTGCAGGCAACGAGCTTGGCCTTCGGCGGCTTTTTCAGCTTTGTGTTGATTGTAGTCATCTCGTTTTATCTAGCGGTCCAGCGTCATGGGATCGAAATTTTTCTCCGCTTAGTTACGCCCATTAAGCAAGAGAGTTATATTTTGGATTTGTGGAGTAGGGCGCAACGCAAGATCGGCTATTGGATGCAGGGTCAGTTGGTGTTGGGATTAGTGATTGGCGTGTTGGTGTTTTTGGGCCTAACTATTTTACAGGTTCGCTATGCTTTGGTTTTGGGAATCTTGGCCGCCATTTTGGAGTTGATCCCGTTCTTTGGTCCGATTTTGTCGGCCGTGCCGGCCGTGCTTTTGGGCTTCTCGGTTGGGCCATCTAAGGGTTTGATGGTTCTGGGCTTTTACATCATTATCCAGCAGTTTGAGAATCATTTGATCTATCCTTTGGTGGTAAACAAGATCGTGGGCCTGCCGCCGCTCGTGGTTATTTTGGCTTTGCTGGTCGGCGCTCAGCTGGCTGGATTTTTGGGCCTCATTTTGGCGGTGCCGCTGGCGACCGTTTTGATGGAATTGACGAATGATTTTGCGAAAAATAAGTATTCTTTCCGCGCGCTCGATGGCCACTAAGCTTTATCTCACCACCACCTTGCCTTATGTTAACGCGGAGCCCCATTTGGGTTTTGCCGCGGAGTTGATCCATGCGGATATTGTTGCTCGCGTGGCTTTGGCCCGGGGTGAAGAAGTCTTTTTAAACACTGGCACGGACGAACACGGCTTAAAAGTTTTTCGTAATGCTGAGTCGGCCGGTGAGCACCCTCAGGCCTATGTGGATCGCTTGGCCGCTCGTTTCCGTGAACTTTTGCCCGCGCTCGGTGTCTGGGAGGGGGCGCATTTTGTGCGTACGACTGACGCTCACCACGTCGCCGCGGCGCAGGAATTTTGGCGTCGCTGCGCCGCGGCCGGAGACATTTATAAAAAACAATATCAGGTTAAATATTGCGTCGGTTGCGAATTGGAAAAAACCGATTCGGAGTTAGCTGATGGCCGCTGCCCACTGCACCCTAATTTAGAGTTAGAAATTATTGATGAGGAAAATTATTTTTTCCGCTTTTCTAAATATCAAATCGCTTTGCAAGAGTTGTATTATAAGCAGTCAGACTTTGTTGTACCGGAGCATCGTTACAATGAGATCAAGGCCTTTGTGGATCGCGGTTTAGAAGATTTTAGTATTTCGCGTCTAGCCAAAAAGATGCCTTGGGGCGTCCCTGTTCCTGGTGATCCTGAACATGTGATGTATGTCTGGTTTGACGCTCTGGTTAATTACGTTTCGGCGATTGGTTGGCCAGAAAATAAAAAGTGGCAAGATTGGTGGCCGGTCGTCCAGTTTGCGGGCAAAGATAATTTACGGCAACAGGCGGCGATGTGGCAGGCGATGCTCTTGTCGGCGGGCCTCGCCCCTTCGCGTCAAATTGTGATCCGGGGCTTTGTGGCTGGTGAGGGTGGCCAGAAAATGAGTAAATCGCTCGGCAATGTGATTAACCCCTTTGATCTGGTGGCCGAATATGGCACCGACGCCGTGCGTTACTTTGTCGCGCGGCACCTTAATCCGTTTGAAGATACGCCCGTGACGCTTGAGCGAATCCGTGAGGCGTACAATTCGGGCTTGGCTAATGGATTGGGCAATCTGGTTAGCCGGATAATGAAAATGGTGACGAGTTATCACGTAACAACTTCCTTTAAGTTTGATCCAAATCACGATTCAGTAAAACGTTACCGTGAGGCTCTTGATGGATTTAATATCCAAAAAGCCATTAATGAAATTTGGGCTTGGGTCGGAAGCATGGACAGGACGATTCAAGAAGAAAAACCCTTCGCGCTTATAAAAACTGATCCAAATAGAGCCAAACTTATTTTGGTTTCTTTGCTTTCTAATCTATCGATGATAGCTAAGCTCCTAGATCCTTTAATGCCCGAGACTGCCAAAACCATTCAGGAGCTAATCAAAAATAACCAAATGCCCACCGCCCCTCTCTTTTTGCGGAAATGAAAGAAAAAGCCATTAAGCTAAAGATCTCTAAGGAAATTTTGGTGCATTTCCAATGCGGCAAGTGTCTCAAGTGGTGGTCAATCGGCGATGCGCCTAAGTCAAAAAAACTTTGGTATTGCCCGTGGTGTGGTAAAAAACAAAATAATTAAATGAAACTTCTTGATATCCACGCGCATTTAAATTTTCCTGACTACGATCAAGATCGCGACGCCGTGATTGCTAAGCTGACGGCGGCTGAATGTGGAGTGATTAACGTCGGGGCTGATTTGGCAACTTCGCGTGAGGTAGTTGAGCTGACTAATCAGCCTAATTTTTGGGCCACGGTAGGATTGCATCCCCACGCGGCGCTGAATGAAATTGATTGGAAAACTTTTGAGTCTTTGGCGGCGCATAATCGGGTGGTGGCGATTGGGGAGTGCGGGCTAGATTTTTTTCGTTTACCAACCGATGAGGCTGAGCGCTCGTCTATTATTGCTCGCCAGGCCGAAGTTTTTGAGCGTCAGATTGAAGTGGCCGCGCGCCTCGGCAAACCCCTAATGTTGCACATCCGAGAGGCCTATGATGAGGTGCTCGCGATTTTAAAACGTCATCCAGGGGTGCGTGGCAATGCCCACTTTTTTGCCGGCTCTCTGGCCCAGGCCAAAGCTTTTCTCGAGCTCGGTTTTACCCTGTCTTTTACGGGAGTAGTCACCTTTACTAACGATTATGACGAGGTTATTCGCGCCACTCCCGTTGACCAGTTGCTGGTGGAGACTGATTCGCCCTACGTGGCCCCAGTGCCTCATCGTGGCCAGCGTAATGAGCCGCTCTATGTGGCCGAAGTAGCTAAGCGAGTGGCCGAGCTTAAGGGTGTCGGAGTGGAGGAGTTGTGGACTCAGGTTTTGGCCACCGCTGGCCGCGTTTTCGGTTTGCATAATTGATACCCTTCTGGTACTATACGCGCTATGGAAAAACGAACCGCAGAAAGCTCAGCCGACTCTGTCAAGGCATACGAAGTGGCTTATTTATTGACCCCACTTTTGCCTGAGGAGCGGGCCGCTGAGATGAGTCAGCTTTTAATCGCTGATCAGTTGACCGCCGCTGGTGGTCGGGTGATCTCAAGCGATACTCCGAAGATGATCTCTTTGGCTTATTCTATTAAGAAGGTGGTGGAGCACAAATCTAGCTTGTTCCGCGAAGCTTACTTTGGTTGGACGCGCTTTGAGGCCCCAGCTGAGTTTGCCCCAGCTTTGATTGAGAATCTCAAAAAGGCTCCAGAGGTGGTCCGCTCACTCGTTATTGCCTTGCCTAAAGAGGCCTTGCGCGAAGTGGTTAAGCGACCTCGCCGTGTGCCAACTGCCGCGGTAACGCCTGAGGGCGAAAGTCCGGTAACGGGAGCGGTGCCACTTGATGAGGCCGTCCTCGACACGAAGATTGATGAACTTTTAGTTACCCCTCAAGCTTAATTCGATGTATCTAAACAAGGCGATCGTGATCGGCAACTTGACCCGGGATCCGGAGTTGCGATCCTTGCCTTCTGGCGTAAAAGTGTGTAGTTTTGCAGTAGCCACTAATCGAGTCTGGAAGGATAAGAATGGGGCTAAGCAAGAAGATACGCAGTACCACAACGTGGTTGTCTTCGGCACTCAGGCCGAAAATGTTGGCCAGTATCTGCATAAAGGCAACTCGGTTTTGGTTGAGGGTCGGATGCAAACGCGCAGCTGGGACGGCCAGGATGGCAAGAAGCAGTACCGGACAGAGATTGTGGCCGAGCGCGTTCAGTTCGGCCCCAAGGGGGGATTTGCCCCAACATCTGCGCCGGCCTCTGGTGCGCCCGCGGCTCAGAGCTCTAGCGCCAAAGCCGAAGTCCCCACGATTGAGTACCCCGAAGAAGATATTAACCCTGATGATATTCCTTTTTAATTAATTATGAACAACACGAAGAACTGTCATTTTTGTACCAATAACGTTCAATACGTTGATTTTAAAGACGTTGAGACGCTTAAGAAGTTTATTGATCCGTACGCTCGGATTATGAATCATAAGCGCAGTGGCACCTGCTCTAAGCACCAGCGCAAACTAGCCGAAGCTCTTAAGCGAGCCCGCTTCATGGCCTTTTTGCCTTACATCGCTCGTTAAGCGATCGTTCTTAAAACTAAACCTTATTTGTTCCGGCGTTCGACGTATTCGCCGGTTTCGGTGTTGATCACCAGGGTGTCGCCTTGGTTGACGAACATAGGGACGGTTAATTCGGCCCCCGTTTCTACCAGTACTTTTTTGGAGCCACCTTGGACGGTGTTGCCTTTGACGGCGGGTGCGGCCTCGGTGACTTTGAGTTCAACTTTAATGGGGATTTTGATGCCCACAAAACGATCGCCAAAAGTTAAGAGGGAGATGTTGGTGTTGGGCTTAACGTAGATAATTTTGTCCGCAATTAAGTTTTGCTCGAGCTTAAAGCGCTTAGATTTATCTTTCGCCTCACAGAACCAATATTCGCCTCGGTTGCTGTAGAGAAAAGTAACCTCCCGTTCCTCAAGTTCCGCTTCTTGGACCTTGTCGCTTACCGCAAAGGAGTGCTCACGGACGCCACCAGTGATGAGATTGCGCAACTTGGTAGCGTTAACTGGCTTGCGCTGTTGTTTGCGAAAGACGTGACTAGAGAGCACTTCATAAGGCTCGTCGTCGAGCACGATATATCGGCGCTCGCGGATTTCGTTATATTCAAGTGTGGCCATAAAATTATTCTTCGCTAGGCCGGACGTCTTCAGTGACAGCAACTCGAACTTTTTTCTCGAGCTCGTTTCGGAGTTTGGGATTTTCTTTCAAAAAGGTGCGGGCCGCGTCATAGCCTCGGCCCAGTTTAACCTCTTCTTTACCCTCCCCCGGCACATAACTATAAGACGAACCAGACTTGGAGATAATACCAGATTTTTCTCCGAGCGCAATAATTTCGCCTTCGGGGCTAATTCCTTCGTTGTAGAGGACGTCAAATTCGGCCACCTTAAAAGGGGAGGCAACTTTGTTTTTAACGACCTTAACGCGGACCCGTCCACCAACTACTTCTTCACCCTTTTTGATCTGAGCGATGCGGCGGATGTCTAGTCGGACCGAGGCATAAAACTTTAGCGCCTTGCCGCCAGGTGTCGTCTCGGGATTACCAAACATCACCCCAATTTGCATGCGAATTTGGTTAATAAAGATGACGACGGTTTTGGACTTGGCGACGATAGCCGTCATTTTGCGGAGAGCTTGGCTCATCAATCTGGCCTGTTTACCGACGTGGTAGGCCCCAACGTCACCTTCGATTTCGTCTTTAGGCGTGAGAGCGGCGACGGAGTCAATGACGACCACATCGATCTTGCCCGAGCGGATTAGGCTCTCGGCAATTTCTAGCGCTTGCTCACCGTAGTCGGGCTGAGAGATCAGGAGCTCGTCCGTTTTAACACCGATGCGTTTGGAATATTCCGGATCAAGAGCGTGCTCGGCGTCGATGTAGGCGCAGACGCCACCATGACGTTGCGCTTCGGCAACCACGTGGAGAGCGAGCGTTGTTTTGCCAGAAGACTCGGGGCCGTAAATTTCGATGATTCGGCCGCGAGGCATGCCGCCGATGCCCAAAGCAGCATCAAGCGAGATGGAGCCACTCGAAATGGCGCCCACGGAAACTTTCGGCTTTTCGCCAAGCTTCATAATCGCACCCTCACCGAACTTGCTTTCGATCGAACGGATCGTATCACTAATGTCAGCTCCCGCCGGGAGCGTCTCGCGTTGTTTTTTGGCCATAGATTAATTATAGACTAATTCCAGAGTTTGCTTAACATGACGGCCGAATTTATCTTTCGCCTCGACGGTTATTATATTATAGCCAGGGGCCAGCAACAATTTTTCGTCAAAACGGCCATGCTCGTCGGTGTAGATTTGACCGCGATTAAGGTAGAGATGGGAAATGCGCTCGGCCTCACCCTCAATTATTACCAAAGGATTATGAACCGTCTGGTAATTAGTGGGTGTGGTCACGGCGAGTTCTGGCCCGCGCAGAAAGGCGCTGGTTCGAAAGAGGGCATAGCCAATAATCACCAGGAAAAAGAGGGCGGTCGCCACGAGCTTTGGCGTGGCGTAGTCCCAAAGTTTAAAGAGTGGTCTCCGAGGACTCATATTTTTCGTAGACTTCGCGTTGTTTAGCGCCTTCGCCGGGGCCGATTACGCCGCGTTCCTCAAGCATGTCGAGTAGGCGAGCGGCGCGAGCGTAGCCCACCTTGAGTTTGCGTTGGAGAAAGGAGGCCGAAGCCTTGCCGGCTTGGATGACAGTAACCCGAGCTTCTTCATATAATTCGTCATCGTCACCGCTGGCCGCGTGATCTTCCAGGTCAATATTAATGCCTCCGGCGGTTGCCTCATTGCCACCGAGGGCGAGTTCGGGCGTGGCGGCTTCGGTGTCGGGCTCGTATTCTTTGGCGATATAATTGACGACCTTTTTCACTTCTTCTTCAGAGATGAAGGCGGATTGGAGGCGGACTGGCTTGGCCATTTCGCCCGAGAGATAGAGCATGTCGCCAGAACCGAGCAATTTTTCGGCGCCCGGCATGTCTAGAATCGTTCTTGAATCAATCTGCGAAGCGACTTGCAAGGCCACGCGAGTCGGGATGTTGGCTTTGATTAAGCCGGTGATCACATCAACGCTCGGCCTTTGGGTGGAGAGCATTAGATGGATACCCACCGCTCGAGACATTTGGGCGAGGCGGACGATGGCGCCTTCGAGCTCGCGTGGGTAAGCCGTCATGATGTCGGCCAACTCATCAATGATGATGACGATGTAGGGCATCTTTTCTGGTAGCTCGACGCTGTCGTCCTGTTGTTCGCCCGCTTCGGCGTAGACGGGGTCAACGACGTTTTTGTGATAAGACTGGATGTCGCGGACGGCGCAGGTTTCTAAAATATTGTAGCGGCGTTCCATTTCTTTAGTGGCCCACTTGAGGACCATGATCGCTTTTTTGGCATCAGTCACGACCGGGGTAAGCAGGTGGGGGATCTTGTTGTAGAGCGTGAGTTCGACTCGTTTAGGGTCAACCATAATAAAGCGGAGGCGGTCGGCTGGATTACGATAAAGCAGAGAGGTGATGAGGGTGTGAATCGTTACTGATTTGCCAGAACCAGTGGCGCCAGCGATCAACATGTGCGGTGCTTTGGCCACGTTGGCAAATTGCGGCTGACCCGAAATGCCACGACCCAGGGCCACCAGTAGAGGATGGGGCGAGTCGCCGTAGTCCTTACTACTTAGGAGCGAAGCCAGACCAACGGTTGATTTAACGCGGTTAGGAATTTCGATACCAACCAGCGATTTGCCAGGGATCGGTGCTTCGATACGAATCGGGTGGGCGGCCAGAGCCAGCGAAAGATCGTTTTGCAAAGCGAGGATGCGCGAGAGTTTAACGCCCTCGGCTGGCTTAAAGGCGTAACGAGTGATGGATGGACCAATCGAGACCTCGTCCATCTCAACAATGATGCCAAAGTTCTGAAGAGTTCTTTTGATGATGTTGGCGTTAGCTTTGATGTCGCCGGCGCCGGGTTTGCCGCTGTCGTGTTCGAGAAGTGAGAGTGGCGGGGGAACAAAGGCCGCGTTGTTGCCTCGACGACTACTGCCAGTAATTCGCTCTAAGAACGAGGCTTCGCCCGGGTCACCAGCGGGCTCTTTGGGTTTAGAAATTTTTGGCGTTGATTCTTCGGCGGGCGTCGCCAGGGGTGGAGTGATTGGTTCAATAGTTGGAACCATCGGAGTGCTGGCGAGAGCTGGTTCAACGGTTTCGGAGTCGCGACGTTTAAGGCGTAAAAAGTTTGGCCAACGGATCGGCGTGTCGAAGATAACTAAAAGAGAAACCACCAAACTGGCACCGAGGAGAATCAAGCTGTAGATGTCAAAAAGTTTAACCAGAGGAGTGGCGAGCGATTGACCGACTAGGCCACCAGAGATCCAGGAGTGACCCCGGCTAATAATGCTGATAATCCCCAAGAGGGAGACAAAAAAGATTAATCCGGCGGCTAGGCGACTAATCACTAGATTGGGTCGGATTGATTTAAAGAAGGAGATCGAGAGCAGGATGAGGATTAAGGGGAGAATAAAGTAGCCAGTGCCAAAGAGGGAGCCGAGGCCGCGGTAAGTTAGCCGTCCAGCCGCTCCAGCGAGATCCCAACTGGAGGCAATAAAGAAGCAGGCCAAGACGACGGCCGAAATGCCGATAATCGCGTGCTTGGTGCTGTCTTTCAGTAACGGTTCGGCTAGATCAGCCTCAAAATCATTGGGACGAGATTTGCGGGGAGCCTTCTTTTTAGCCATAGGTTTAATTATAGCAAAGGACAGCCCTAGACAAAATGATTTGTCCTATATATAATAAAGGACACAAGATGACGGATAATAAAGGACAGAATTTAATTACTCTTAAGGGACACAAATTAACCTCCGCCCTTTACCTGGTGACGGAGTTTTTGGCTGACCAAGATCCGCTCAAATGGCGTCTCCGCCAGGCCGCTTTAGATCTACTTAACGTCCTAATTGATGGCGAGAATGGCCTCTCAGAATCGCGACGTCTCGGCACTATTGAGCAGGCCGTTGGCTTAATCAACAAAATTAGTGCTTTGGCCGATATCGCGGTAACTGGCCGGGCCGCTTCGGAGATGAACTTTAGTATTCTCAAGAAGGAGTATTTAGATTTACGGACTCGCCTTTTGCTCGAACGAGACAATCTCCAACCCCAACTTTATGCGGTGCCGGAGCTGGCGGCCTTGGC
Organism: uncultured Candidatus Saccharibacteria bacterium; assembly: GCA_964444555.1. GTDB lineage: Bacteria > Patescibacteriota > Minisyncoccia > Phycocordibacterales > JACOZG01 > CAYUHC01. The sequence continues at coordinate 26,721 of CAYUHC010000007.1, forward strand.
AGAGGCGCCAATCTCTAGTCCTCGACCCGCCACTCTGCCACCTCGAGTTTCTAAAGGACAAAACTCAACTCCGGTGCGCCGCGAAGAAAGTAATCCTCGACGGGATAGTATTCTCAGCGCCATTAAGAAACAGGGCTGGTCATCCATAAAGGACATTGCGCAAGCTGTCCCTGAGGTGAGTAGCAAGACGGTTCAGCGAGAACTTGCCGATTTGGTCCAAGCTGGAATTTTAAAGAAAGAAGGTGACCGTCGCTGGAGTCGTTACCATCTCGCTACAAATTGACCCAACTACTCGTTTGGTGTATAGTAAGCTCGTTATAGTACCGCTTATCCACACAGGCCTTTTTGCAGGCCGGGGTCGCGAATACTATAATTATTCTGTTATTCGGAAAGGCATTTTTCAGACTGACCGAACTTTGAAAACTAAATAATCCCGGACGACGGTTAATCGGAAATCCAGTTCTATCCCTTCTTATGTTTATTAACCTTCTCTCTTGCGCGACCACGCGCGGTCGTTAGTGCGTGGGCACGGAAGCTTGAAGGGTTAGTAAAAAATTATTAAGCATTTAGGTTCGAAATTAAATTATTCACATGAAAAAGTTTGTTGTTGGCTTTGCCGTTATGGCTTTGGCCTTGGGCGTCGCAGTTTCTGCGTCAGCTCAGACGACGAGCGTTGCTGATCTCCAGGCGATGATCGCTACCTTGCAGGCGCAGATTGCTGCCCTCTCAGGTGGTTCTTCTACCTCTGGCGCCAGCGTTACCTTCACCCGTGATCTCACTTTGGGATCATCTGGTGCTGATGTAACCGCTCTTCAGAATTGGCTGATTGGTAAGGGCTTCACGGTTCCCGCTGGTGCGACTGGTTACTTCGGTGCTCAGACGCAGTCAGCTTTGGCTCGTTACCAGGCTAGCGCTGGTATTACCCCAGCTTCTGGTTACTTCGGTCCTTTGACCCGCGCTTCTGTTTCGGCGACTGGTGGCAACCCTCCAAAGGGTCCCGTGACTCCGAAACCGATGAGCGGCGAGGAGGGTCAGCTCAAGAACATCGATAACGCCTCAGCGGAAGTTGAGACGAGTCTCGATGAGAGCGAGGAGGAGGTTCCAGTCTTCGGCGTTGAAGTCGAAGCTGAGGACTCCGACATGGCCATTGAGCGCATTGACGTTGACTTTACCTTGACCGACGCTGCTAACGGCAGTGACGACCTCGAGGACTACATCACCGACGTTTCGATTGTAGTAGACGGTAAGACCGTTGCTACTCAGGACGTTGATGAGGCTGATGTCGACGACGGTAGCTCTTCTGATGATTTGACGGATGATGACAATGATGTCTTCTCATTCCGCTTTACTGGTTTGGACATCGTTGTTGATGAGGGTGACACGGCTGAGATCTACGTAGCCGTATCGGCAGTCAACAATGTTGACACGGCTGATGAGGGCGACGAATGGGCTGTAATCATTCCTGATGATGGTATCCGCGCCGTTGACGGTGCTGGTATCTCTGACACTTACGTTTCTGGCAGTGAGCTCTCTGAGGAGAATTTCTCAGTTGAGACCGCTGAAGCCGGTGATTTGAGTGCCTCTGCGGATTCTTCAGATAACGAAGACCGTGTTGTTACGATTGATGAGACTGGCGAAGATGATGTTGAGATCTTGCGCTTTACCTTGGAGTCTGATGCTTCAGACAACGTGGTAGACGAGATCGAAATTGACCTCGCTACGACCACTGCAACCACGACTGGTTTCGCGACTGTCATGAGCCGCTTGAACCTCGTTGTTGACGGTGACGTAATTGCTACCGAGAGCGTCTCTAACGGCGCGACGGGAGGCGCTACGGTTCTCTTCGAAAACCTTGACCTCGACATCGAGGACGGGGACGAAGTTGAGTTCGTAGTTACGGCCGACTTCAAGGACGACGCTGACACCCGTGAAGGCTTCACCTTCCAGGCTACTCTCGACGTAAGTCAGATTGAGGCCGAGGACGCTGAAGGCGACGATGTTACCGTCGGTGGCAGCGATCGTGTTGGTGGTGAGCTTGAGCTCCGCACCTCAGGTATTTCAGTTGAGTTTGTTAGCGCAGACGAAACTGTAAGCCGTGGTGAATTGGCCAACGATGCTGACTCTGTCTTGTTTGAGATCGTCTTTGATATCACCGCTACTGGTGACGAAGACATCTGGGTAGACCGCGACTTTGCCACCGCTGGCGCTGTGCCGGCAGTTGGTACGGACGGTTTCTTCTGGGCCACGACCACCGACTCAACGACGGGTACCACGACTTCTCAGTTGGGTACTCCTACCTTGAGCGCAAGTGGTAGCACCTCAGATGACGACACCTCTGGCTCTGATCAGGACTTCAAGATCGAGAGCGGTGCTACTCGCCGCTTCACCTTCCGCGTCAGCATCCCTGCTGGTGGCGACAACGTGAACGCTGGTGTTCGCATTACGGGTATCAAGTGGGGCGTAACGGATGGTGATGACAACATGGACTATCTGTACGACTTCAACCTTGATGAGCTCCGAACCGACACGGTTCCTGGCCTCTACATTCGATAGTCTTCTTCGGGAGATTCTCTAAAGTAGATCCTAGTTAGAACAAAAACACCCCTTCGGGGGTGTTTTTGTGTGCGTGAAAAAACAGCGAATGATACAATAAGTAACAAGATGGCCGCCGGTGATCCTAAGAGTGATTTGTTGTGGGCAATTGGTGTTTTTGTGGTGATTGGTTTGTTGTGGTGGGCGGGCGGTGGACCGGAGCGTAGTCAAAACTCTTCACCCTTTTTGGCGACGCCTTTTGATTCGGGCGCGGATAATAATCCGGAATTGCGATCAAGTGCTCGCGGCCAGGTTCAGTATGGCGGTGGAACCGGATCAATTCCCGCTAGCTTGACCTCGCCGTGGGCGGGAGTGATTAGATTAGGTTCTGGTAACGCCCGTTACGAAAAGCAGGCTCGATTTGAATATCTAGAACTAGAGCATTCAGATGAGCGGTCGGGCCCAGTTTCGATTACGGGTTGGTCGCTATCTAATCAACGTCAACAGTTTCAAACTAACCCTAATCCGGAACAATTAAATTTTGGTAACAGTGTTCGTTTGACGATTGGTTCGGGGGTTAAGTTTTATGATCCACAAGGTTCACGCAATTTAGCTCCCATTGTTCTTAATTCGGGCGATCGAGCGCTAGTGACGAGTGGTGTGCCGATTTGGAGTTCGCCGTTTCCGATCAGTCAAAGTTATCAAGTTAACAAATGTTTGGGTTACGCGGCGGAGCTGGAGTCTAAGGAGGGCGAATTTAATCCTCAAGTTTCCACTAATTGCCCTGATCCAGAAGATGAGCCAGGAGTCGCGGCTCTCGACAATGATTGCTATGACTTTGTGACCTCGCTTTTGCGTTGCGAGACGCCAGATTTTACTGAAGTTCGAGGTGAACGCAACACCGTAAGTGGCGTGATTGGCTTGTCTGGTAAGTGTAAGGAGTTTTTAAAAGCCCATTATTCATATGAGGGTTGTGTGGCGAACCACCGATTTGACGCTGACTTTTATGAACCAATTTGGCACGTTTATTTGGGGCATAATCGGGAATTGTGGGCCGAGGAGAATGAGATTGTGACGCTCTACGACCAGAATGGTTTAATCGTTGATCAATTAGAGTTATGAAAAATTTTCTCAAGTTTTTGGTGACTGGACTTTTTCTTTTGCTTTTAACTGCCCAGTTTGTTTATGCCGCGCCGGCCCGCGTGGTTTTTTTGACGGAGCCGCTAAGGGTGGAGCCGGGAGAGCTGTCCGAGATGTTAACGATCCAGACTCAAACCGACGATGGCGAACCGGTTAAGGTGGACGAAACTTTTGATCTCGAATTCGTTTCGACTTCGGCCACTGGCGAATTTCTTAATTCTGAAGGTGAGCCCGTGAGTTTGGTAATGAGTCGCAATTCTTCGAACCGTAATTTTTATTATCGTGATTCGACGGCCGGCAATGTTACTTTGGTGGTGACGCTGACGGGGCGGACGAGCGGTTTAGTTTTAGAAACTAGTCAAGCGATCGGCGTTGGCCAGGCGCCGGCGGCGACAGATGAGTCGGCTGGTGGCGGCGAGACTACCTCCGTCAGTTCGCGCTCACTCTCTTCGCATACTTCGCCACCAGAGCTTTCTAAGCTAACGGAAAAACACGATTTTAAAATCGGGGCGGGGCGGGCAAGATTGGCGATGGTTAATTCGCCAGTTTGGTTTCGGGCCACTATTGAGAGTCCGCCGGGGCGGAAGCCAGAAATAATTTGGTCGTTTGGCGACGGTTTTGGTTCGCGAGGCGAGAGCGTCGCTCATACTTATCGGGCGCCAGGTAATTATACGGTAGTAGCGAGAGGGCGTTTGGGCGATGACGAAGTTTCTAGTCGGACGACGGTGGAGGTGGTAGCCCCGGAGGTGAGAGTGGTGACTGATGGCCAAGGAGAATTATTTTTGGAGAATCGTGGTACTCAAGAATTAAATTTAGGCGGTTGGCGTTTGTTGGTTGATGACAAAGAACTTTTGTTGGCCCTGGAGACGATTTTACCTGGGCGGGGTAAGTTGCCTTTGGGGCCACTGGTTGGCCAGCCGGGCGAGCGAGTGGTGGTGCTTGATCGCAAACGTCAGGTGCTCGGCGGCTGGACAGCGGTCCAGCCGCCGAGCTTGGCGCGGGCGGAAATTATTCCGCCCGCGTCCGTCCCAGCTCTGCCGGTCCGGGCGCCAATTTTATCCGAGCCGATTCCTACTTTGATGGCCACCTCTACGAACGTAGCGGCCGCCGCTTTGATCGAAATTCCCGCGCCGCTTCCGTGGTGGGGAAGGGGTGTGGTATTCTTAAGAAACCTGTTTGGGCCCGAAAAATGAAATACTTCGATAAAACCTTTTGGCAGATGGCGCTCGGATTCGCGATTATTGTGATGATTGGGATTCTGGGTATCTATGGACTAGAGAAACTGTTGGGCTATTGACGTCATTTAATTAAGCTGATATAGTAAAAGCATGAAATCAAAACTACTGATCGCCAGCCTTTTGTTTTTGGGTCTAACGGGCCCGGCTTTGGCTACCAGCGAAAACTTAACGACTGAAGGAGCTTACCAAGCTCAGGCAGAAACTTGTCGCCTGGGTAACGCGCCAGTAGTTGGCGAGCGTTGGAATCTTTGCGAGCAATACATTTACGAATTTGCTGGGACGGCCGCGGTTGGCTCAGCCGACGCTGGCATCAAGGCCTTGGTTAAAGAGATTCAAGCGCTTCTCGAACAGATCGCGGCTTTGGCTAACTAAGCTGGCTTGACGTTTACTATTTTGCCAGTATACTAGACGGCGTAAGCCGAAAAAGGTTGGGCAGCCCGGAGACAAGGGCAGAGGTCCCGCCGAGGGTCGACACTTACCGAACGGCTTTTAGTCGTTCGTTGTTGTTTTAGAAAAACTTTATGGCAATTAGCAAACAAAAGAAAGTCGACATCATCAAGAAGGTGAGTGAGCGGACCGCCGATGCAGAATCGATCGTGTTCGTTAACTTTCATGGTTTGTCGGTAGCTCAGGCAACTGAGTTGCGCAAGTCACTTCGAGCCTTGGGAGCCGGTTATACGGTTGCCAAGAAAACGTTATTGCGCCGAGCTTTGGCGGATCGTTTTACTGGCGAGATGCCAGAGCTTGAGGGCGAGGTAGCGATTGCCTACGGCACTGATCCGATTGGACCAGCGCGGGGGATCTACGAGTTCGAGAAAAAGAACAAAGAGGTAGTTAAAATTATCGGTGGAGTTTACGAAGGCGCTTACGTGCCGGCTC
>CAYUHC010000008.1:0-29731 GCA_964444555.1 uncultured Candidatus Saccharibacteria bacterium
TTAAAATTTTGCAAATGAATAAGCCATAGCCGTATCGTACCACAGGTGAAAAGCTCTCGCCTAGACGCGGGGCAAGACTAGCGCCAAATGCTCCAAAACTAGTTTAGGCAAGCCCGCTCGCGCCGCCAAAAAACGTCCAGCTTGTACTAGTTCGGCCAAGCCTCGGCGATAGCCGCCCTGGTGGCGCGCCAAAGCGCGCCACGCCTCACCCAGCGCCTGGAGACCGGCTAGAGCCGCCACTCGCCCCTCCCCGGCGCTGGCTTCGGCGGCCAACAATTCTTCGACCAAGTCCAAACGGACTTCCGGTTTAGCCGACAAAAATTTCTTGGCCCAAACATTCTCCGGCGCCGCGCCCCAAATAATCTCTACCCGTGATAGCAGGGTGGGCAACAAGCTCGTACCCCGCGGCACCACTAAAATAAAATAATGTCCTGGCGTCGGCTCTTCAAAAGTTTTCAGTAAGGCCTGTTGAGCTTCCAGGGTCACGCTCCCCGCCTCAATTAACCAAAATCGGCTCTCTTCCCCCAAAGTCCGACTTTGAGATTCTTTGAGAGCCCGACTGTCGTCAATCGTTAAAACTACAAATTGTTGACGAATCAAACCAGGACCAAGATCAATCAAAATTTCTGGCGGCAAATTTCCGAAACAAACTCGCGCATGATGCATGCCTAATTTTTGCTCATGACGCTTTTTTTGTAAACGTCGAGATGCTCCAGCGCAATACCCGTGCCTTTGGCTACACAGTAGAGAGCCTCTTCTGCCAAATGGGCTCGCACTCCGGTCCGGCGGAAAACTAATTCGGGCAAATTAGCCAACAAGGACGAACCGCCAGTCATAATAATGCCATGATCAATAATGTCGGCCGCCAACTCTGGGGGCGTATCTTGAAAAACAGTTTTAATCGCCCGAACAATTTCGCGTAGCTCGCTATCAATCGCCCGTACAATCTCATTGGTCTTAATCTCCGCCGAGCGGGGCAAGCCCGTCAAAAAATCCCGCCCACGAATGTCGTAAGCCAACTCTTCCTCAAGCGGCACCGCGGAACCGATCTTCATTTTAACTTCTTCCGCCGTCTTATCACCGATCGCTAAATTGAAAGTTTTCTTAATGTAGTCAGCGATGGCCTGATCAATCTTATTGCCCGCGCATTTAACTGACGTAGCCGCCACAATACCGCCGAGCGAGATTACCGCCACGTCCGTCGTGCCGCCACCAATATCACAAATCATATAACCCCGCGGTTCGTAAATTGGGATCCCAGCACCAATCGCCGCCAAAATCGGCTCCTTGACCACGTACGCATTTTTCGCGCCCGCGCGGATCGCCGCCTCAATCACCGCCCGCCGCTCCGTCGAAGTGATGCCCGCTGGTACCGAAATCAAAACATCTGGTTTGAGAAAATTGTAACGCCCCAAAGCCTTGCCCATATAATAGCGCAACATAATCTCGGTCACGCGATAATCGGCAATCACACCATCTTTAAGTGGTCGATAAGCCGTGATCCCGTCGGGTGTCCGACCGATCATCTCTTTGGCTTCCAAACCGACCGCCAAAACTTTTTTATCTAGTTCAGAAACGGCCACCACTGACGGCTCGTTAAGAACAATCCCCCGGCCCGGGACAAAAACCAGCGTGTTGGCCGTGCCGAGATCAATCCCCAATCGCCTGACGAAAAAAGCCATGGCGCCATTCTATGCTCTTTTCGACTATTTGCCAAACCGACCTTATTCGGTGAACTTGAAACGAGGGATCTCGATATCTTTAGTCAAAACGCCGCGCTTAAGGTCGAGAGGTTCCGTTTTGTAAAAGGTGTAATAGGTGCCATCGGGATTCTTTTTTTCGAGCGTCAAATAATAAGTGCCCGGTCGGACCAAGAAATAAATCCGGCCCAATTGATCAGCCACCAACTTTTTAACTTCTTGATTAATGCCAGCCAAGTGGACCTTAACGATCACGTAGGGCAATGGCTCATTAGTAATCTGCTGTTTAATCGTCACCAAACGACGCGAATTGGAATGCAGAGAACGAAAAACATAAAGCAAAACGTAAAGCAAAAAGACGCCACTATTTAACACGCTCGGCGCCATAATCAGCGAGCCCAAAGCCAAAACGAAACCGAAGACGTAAGTGAGCTTAAGCGCCCGCACGGTGATCAGTTCTTTCTCAAAGCGGAATTGGTTAAAGTCACCTTCGCGTTTCGCGAATTCGTTCCAGTCAAAGCCCAAAGGATCCATCGGAATGTTAACGGCAATCGCCTCCTCACCCGTCGTCGTTACCGGGCCACCAAAATAGAGATTGGGGTAAAGTTCATCCTCTTTCTTGGCCCGCAAAAATTGCGACGGAAAACGATAATGGGACTTACTGACCTTAAGCTCGTAAGTGCCCGGTGGTACCAAAAAGCCGTAACGACCCTCAATATCAGTAATCGCGCTAGCGATTTCCACTCCATCTTTACTAACCGTCACATACGCCGGATCGAGTGGCCGCTTAGTCACCGAGTCATAAACCGTCCCCCATGGCTTGCGCTTACGCCGAAAGCCCAAGGCTCCAAAAAGAGCCCCCAAACCACGAGCCAACAACAAGTAGATATCATAAAAAGAACCAATCGAACCCAGAGCAATAAACGGCGAGGCGCCGGCCAAAACACCCGAAGCAATCGTCAGGGGTCGAACCACGGAATTAAAAGCATCAGCGGCCGTGTCGCCCAGTGCGCCAATACCCGCCACCTGCAAAGTGCCCGACAACTTCTTCACTCGCTGATTGCGAAAATCCAGAATGTGGATATTGAACGGATACAAACCGGCGTGGGTCAGGGGTGCGATTGTGGCCGAATAAACCTGACGCTCTTCATCCGCCCGCAAAACAAAAGAAGCAATCGCTCCCGGATTAGACGCGTCAAAAATCGTCATGCCAATCGTCTTTAAAACCTCTGGCACTTGCTCGTAATCTAAAGCCACAGTCAAATGCTTCCGCCCGTTGATTCTAACATTGCCATTATCGGTAAAGTTTTTTACGCCCTCGCCGATCTGAATAAACGAAAAGCTCTCCAGCGATAATCGAGCCAACTTTTCTTCATCCGATAATCGAGTAGGCAACAAATCAAACGGATCACCTGCACCCGAACCAGCCACCGGTGTTACTACCGGCGTCACCGGTGGCGTCGGTGGCTCGGATGTGTCTCCACCCTCAGAGCCACCAGCATTACCCACCGAACCACTTGTTTGCGCACAATCTAAGTTAGGACAGACAATCGGCAACGACACGATAATAGTCGACTCCGAGCCCTCAAGTGGCCGGCCTAATCCCAAAACCAAAATACCCAACATCAAACTTAGTTTTAAAAATGAAAGCCGCATAAATTAAGAAGCGCTAATCGAAACAATTAAAGTCGCCGAGGTGTTAATCGTTAGCGGGACCGTCGTCGGCGCGTCATTCAAACTAGATCCTAGTTCGGCTCGTAATTTTAAATTCAACACTCGATCAACCACCGCTCCAACCGACTGAGCCACCGTCGTGGCCGTGGTGGCGAAACCATCCCAACAGTGACCAGTCGTGGCCGTGCCCGCGCCGCACACTAAACCATTATTTTTGAAAGCGGCCACCAAATCCTCGCCTTCGGGGCTAAAACCAAAGCCCGACTCGCCAGCCCCCACCGACCAATCAAAATCTGGCGCACCAGCGTAATCATTAACACTAACAGAGACGCCGCGCGCGCCCGAACCCTTAAGCGCTGGATCGGTAGTTGCCCGGACGGAAAACTGATACCCCCCTCCTTCGCTAGTAATCACCCACGACGAAGTGGCATTAACTTGACCACCTTCATTAATCGCCAGCGACGAAGCCAAAGACACGTCACCCGGCGAGGTTACTACAATCTCGCCACCCAAAAGGGCCTGATAACCAGCGTTAACCGCGTAAGAAGTGCTACTACTCAAGCCCGTCGCCACCTCGCCCACCGTTTGGTTGACGCTATAAGACGTACCGGCCGAAGAACCGCCCCCAATGGAGATGCTATCAGCGGCGATCTGATAATTAGAGCTCGAGCTGACTGCCGCCACTGCCAAACCGGGCACACTTAAAACCAACAGCAAAAATTTTATTAAAATTAAATTAGATTGCCGCCAAGTCATTTTCTCCGCCACTGCCAAATTAAACCAATAATTATTCCGACGGCACCGATCAACCACCAGATCGATGGACGACGGTGAGCCCAAAAAATCGTTCGCCGATCAACTTCATTATTATACCCCCGATTAAGTTCGAGCGTGACCCAATAATAACCGGCTGGCCAATCGTCGACAGCAATGTCAAGCCAACGTTCTGATTGAGGCAAAACAAACCACGGCTCGATAGCCCGGCTGGCAAATTTTTTGCCCCACCAATGACGCAACGTTAACCCACCGTAAGGATTGAGCTTAAGACTGCCACGATTAGCATAAATAATTCGCAGGTGATCGGCGCCGACTGGTCCGAAATCGAGCAACGCCCCCCGCTCTTCGCCCCGCCCACTGATCCGCGCAAAAACCAACGCTCCGATCTCGGTGGTTAACTTAACCGTAGAAGACGCACCACTGCCAATCCTAAACAAAATCGTCCCATAAGCTTCGGCCGCGGGCGAAGATGAGGCCAGAGAAAAATAAATCGGGATGGCCTGCGACCGACCGGGCCCAATCTGATAGCTCGCCCCGAGCGACGACTCCTCCACAATCGAGGATAGCGCGTAAGAACTAGTCGAAGTCTCGTCCAATAACTGGTAAGCCAGAGCTGGTGAATCGGAGGGCCCAACATCCCCCACTTTAGGGCTAACCGTGATCGTCTGATCAGAATAATTTTTGAGAGTAAAAATCTGCAAGACCGGCTGACCGGTCATCAAATCTAACTCCACTCTGGCTGGTGATAAACCCACCTTCGTCTCGGCGATCGAAGTTAAGGGCCAAACCACCAAACTGAGTAAAAATAGCCACCACTTCATTAACGTCGAACGGGGGTAATAAGAAATAAATAACGATCAGCCGTTGGCCGACTAAAAATTGGAGTAATCACTCCGCCAGTTCCCGTTTGATCAACCTCAAGACGGACTTGATCAGAGAAAGTGCTCTGGATGCGGGCCAAAATAGCGGCATCCGTTTCTAAACTGCCAGACGAGGGCGCCAAAACCACCCCCGTCGAGGGCGAACTTCCAGCCGACGAACTACCGCCGGCTTGTTTGGCCAAAACTTGCAACTGAGCCGAAATCTGATCGGTAATGTAGCGCTCGATCTCGGCCGTGGTGGTGGCCGCAAAAACTCCGCCACCAGCCAAATGAGAACCGCTCGGGCTAGCCACTCCCTCAACTCCCAAAAATTTTCGCCAGTTGGCGGCAACGCGCAAACGAATCAGGCGCCACCGCTCGGGTAAAGTCGACCAAAATGACTGCGCTTGATCCAACTCCTCGACCGCACCACTAACCACCGTTTCGGTAGCCGTCGCCGCCACCGATCCCACCGCTCCAGCCGCCGCGGCCACCCCGGAAGAAAGTGGCACCCCAGGCCAATCAATCGACCAATCCATCAGAACGGCCAAACGTTGTTCGATCTTTGGCCACCAAGCGTAAGTCAGCGGCAAAGCCAAAGAAGTGCCCGAACCAACCAGCATGAGCAAAGCCACGGCCACCAAGGCCCGATACATTTTTAAATTGTTATTCCTCTCTCGAGATTGTTGTCGCGCGCGAGAAATTTCATCCTTAACTTCGCCCACTCGCGCACGCAATAATTGACGACTAGCCGGATCAGCCAGTCGAGCGAGCGCGCCTTCGGCAATAAACCAGTCACGACCGACGCGGCGGCACTCCAGTTGGCCTCGTTCACACATAAAAATTAGATCGTCAGCACTCCAGGACGAACGAGACTGCGCTTCTTCCAAAGAAACGTACGTAATCACGCTCTCTAGTATACCATAATCAAAAATGCTAAGGTTTAATCCTATGCACATCGTGAGCGTCATTCCTTTGGCGCGGGGCATCTTCCACGATGATCTGACCTACTTCTCGGCCAAACCGCTGGCCCTCGGAGCAGTGGTAACGGTGCCCGTCCGCAAAAGATCAATCCCCGCCGTGGTGGTGGCCTGTAAACCGGCTCAAGCCGAAAAAACGGCCCTCCGCCGCGCTTCGTATACCTTAAAAAAAGTTGGCCGCCTCCAAACCTCCGGACTAGTCCGACCAGGATTTATCAGCGCCGCGGAGAAGGCCGCGGAATATGCCGCGCAACCACTTGGCAGTGTCTTGCCGGCCCTCATCTCTCAATCCTTAGTTGCCAATCTGGGCGCCCTCGAGCCAGCCGCTCCGGGCAACGAACAACCGCCCACCGGCCTTCGACCCGACCTGCAGGCACTCCAAAATCAAGATGATGAACGCTGGTCCACTTACAAAAGCATTGTGCGCGAAGAATTTGCCCGCACTCAATCAGTACTCTTAATTGTCCCCACTCATCTCGACGCTCTGCGCGTCGCCGAAACCCTAAGTCGGGGAATTACCGATTTCACCTTTATTCTCCACGGCAAATTGAGCAAAAAATCGCTCGTCGAATCATGGAATGGTGCGCTCAAAGAAACTCGTCCGGTACTCATTATTACCACCCCCGCCTTTGCCGGCTTGCCACGTCACGATCTTAAAACTTTTATTATCGAACGAGAAAACTCCCCCAGCTACAAAATGCTGGCGCGACCGTTCGTGGATTGGCGGCGATTTTTGGAACAGCTAGCGGCGGCAACCGGCGCGCGCGTCCTCTACGGCGACAGCGCGTTGAGAGTCGAAACCCTCTGGCGCCTAGAACGCGGCGAGCTAATGCCCGCCGAAAGCGTTAAACAACGCTTAGTCACCACGGCAGAAAATTTCTTGATCACTTCGAAAAGCGGCGAACCACTAGCGCCAGAAACCTTGGAATTAATTCGCGCCGGCCTGGCCGCTTCGGAACACTTATTTATTCTGGCCGGCCGGCGCGGCTTAGCTCCCCTGGTGGTTTGCGACGACTGCGGTGAACCAGTTCTCTGCGCGCGTTGCCAAGGACCGGTAGCTCTCCACGAACGCCGAGCGGCACCCGAGCAGGATTCGCGTTACTTCCTCTGCCATCGCTGTGGTCAAGAAAGATCGGCTAAAGAAAAATGCCAAACTTGTGAGAGTTGGCGTTTGCGCGAGTTAGGAATTGGCATTAGTCGAATTAGCCAACGACTACAAGAAGTCTTCCCCGAGGCCCACATCGTCACGGTCGAAAGCGACACCCAAAACACTCCCAAGCGCGCTCGCGATCAAATGAAAAACTTTAGCCAAGCCGCCAGTGGCATTTTAGTCGGCACGGAACTGGCTCTCCATTATTTGCTTACTCCGATTGATACGGCGATTATCGTCGCCGCCGACTCGCTCTTGGCGCTGCCTGATTTTCGCATCCACGAACGGCTCTACTCCCTCACCGCGCGCGTCCGATCACTGGCCCGAAAAAACTTTGCCATCCAAACTCGTTATCCCGAAGAACCAGTTTTTAATTATGCACTCACTGGCAACACCATCGAATTTTATCGTCACGAGTTGGCCGATCGAGAATCATTTGATTATCCGCCCTTTAAAACTCTGATTAAAATCACGCGCGAGGGCTCTCGCGCCGTTGTCCGAGAAGATATGAAGCGGCTAGCCGCCCACCTAACCACTTTCCAACCACAAATTTATCCCTCCTTCCAAGAACCTGGCTCCGATAACTATCGCTTGCAGGCTCTAATCCGTCTGCCTCCTGAGCGCTGGCCCAATCCGACCCTCGTCTCGTTCTTGAAATCCTTGCCGCCATCGTTTATTGTCAATGTTGACCCGGCCGATATTCTTTAAGCTAAGCTATGCGCCAACCTCAACCCCACTCACCCCACCAAGCCCCGCCCACCATTGTCCAAAATGGGGCAGAAGTTTTGCGCCAAATAGCCGAGACTGTGCCCGAAGCCGAATTTAATACTCCCGCCCTACAAAAGTTAGTGGCGCGAATGGAAGAAGCCCTCGCCAGCTGTGACGACGGCGTCGCCATCGCCGCTCCGCAAATCGGCGTGGCTAAAAGAATTTTCGTGGTGGCCCCCCAGGCCTTTGATGATGACCCGGAAGCTCCCACCAACCATCGCATCTTTATCAACCCCATCATCACTAAAAAATCTAAGCGAACGAGCGTGGTTGATGAGGGTTGCCTTTCTGTCCGCTGGCTTTACGGCAAAGTCAGACGCTCCACCAAAGCCACGGTCGAGGCCTATGACCTCCAGGGGAAAAAGTTTACTCATCACGGCACCGGTCTCCTGGCGCAAATCTTCCAACACGAAATTGATCACCTAAACGGCGTTCTCTTTATCGATCAAGCTAGTCAGCTAGAAGAAATTAAACCCACCGACAATGACGCCGCCTAAATTTGTTTTTTGGGGCAGTGATGATTTTTCGCTTGGCGTCTTAGACGGCTTAGCCGCCAAGGGGCATCAGCCGGCGTTAATCGTCGGCACCCCACCCAGCCTCAAGCGCGGCCAGCCCCAACCGGCGGCCACGGCCCATTGGGCCGCCAGTCACCAAATCCCCTTCACCACCGATCCCCGCACCATCGCACCTCAAACTTACGATTTTTTTATCGTCGCTTCCTATGGCCAGATCATTTCTCCCGAATTACTGCGCCGCCCCAAACTAGGCACGATTAACGTCCACCCCTCGCTCTTGCCGAAATACCGCGGCGCGACGCCCCTGCAAAGCGCCATCTTAAACGGCGAAAGCGAGACCGGCGTTACCTTGATCGAACTAGACGAACAACTCGATCATGGACCAATTTTGGCGCAGGCCACTCAACCTTTAAACGATTTAACATTTAGCGAATTGAGAGACCAGTTAACTAAGCGAGGAGCAGAATTGCTCGACGAAATTCTGCCCGCTTACTTGGCCAGAACGCTTAAACCGCAAAATCAAAATCACGACCAAGCTACTTTTACGCGCAAACTTAGCAAAGTTGACGCCGAACTTAAGACCACCGATTCGGCGCTGACAAAATTTAAAAAAGTCCTAGCCCTCAATCCCGAACCGGGTACCTGGTTGATTGACGAACGCGGACGGAGATTAAAAATCAAAACTGCCCGCCTTGAGAACGGACAGTTTGTTCCGGAAAAAGTTGTTCCTGAGGGTAAACGCGAAATGGCTTGGTCAGATTATTGTCGCGGCCAACAGCCCTAGCGAATCTCCACTTTCTCTACCACTACCGGCTTAAGGGGATGATCACTGCCACTAGTCGAAACATTTTCGATTGCGCTCACGACGTCCAGACCAGCAATCACTTTACCGAAGGGCGTATGCCAACCACCGCCTGGCTGATTTAACCAATCAACGCGCGGCGCCGTCACGATAAAAAATTGCGAACCATTGGTGCCGCGACCACCGCGGAGACCGGCATTGGCCATCGCTACGACGCCACGTTCCAAGATCACATCATTAACCTCATCATCAAAAACATAACCCGGTCCGCCCGTCCCATGAATGGCCAAATTATCTGGCTCCGACTTAGTTAGCGGGTCACCGCCCTGAATCATAAAGCCCTTAATCACGCGATGGAATTGCGTCCCGTCATAGAAACCGCTCTGCGCCAATTTTACAAAATTCTGAACGGTCGCTGGCGCCTTGGTCGCGTACAACTCCACCTCAATTACTCCGGCCGAAGTGGTGAGGACTGCCACTGGGCTAGTCAGAGAAGTTCGTTCGCCTGAAATCATTTTTTTGCTAGTAATGCCAGCCTCGGGCGCAGTCCACGAAAGCAAGCCGACTGCGGCCGCCGCCAACACCACGATTAAGATTAAAAGTTTAAAATTTTTCATAAAACCAAGCTAGTTACGCCAAGGATTAAAGCGTCGCAACATCTCCTTAACCCGCCGCCCGCCTCGCCGCAAGAGCGTGTTTCGCTTCTCGGCACTCGTTTTGATCACTCGAGACATTTCATCCTTAACCAGATCAATCGCCGCGTACAAGTCGGCGGCATTTTCCACCGCGTACAACTGCTTGCCATTGAGTAATAAGCGGATCTCGGCGCGATAGACATCACCCTGACGATGGTGCTCAGTGTCTCGGCCAATCTCAACATTAACCAACAGCTCATCATTACCGGCTGGCAACAACCGACCCAACATCCCAATCTTCTCTTCCGCAAACTCCCGGATCGCGGGCGTCAACTCAATACTGGTTGCTTTAATATTGATCTTCATGCCCCCATTATAACACCTCCGCGAGCATCATATTAGTGTCGACAGATTTGCCGAAAGGCATGCCCGCCGCCACCACTACTCGCTCCCCCTTCTTACCCAGCTTATGCTCCAGAGCAAATTCCCGAACCATCGACAAAACCTCAGCCGTGGTCTTAAACTTCTTAACTAAAGTCGGGTAACAACCATAACTCAAAGCCAATTGATTAACCGTCGCGCGGTTGGGCGACAAACAAATAATTCCCTGATTGGGTCGATAACGAGAGATCATGCGCGCCGTAAAACCAGAATCGGTCAACGCGACAATAAACTTGGCTCCCAACTGGGTCGAAGTCTCAACCGCGGCATTGCCCACGGCATCAGCCACACTATTGTCGTGCAAAAAGTCGCGATCACGACGCTGATACGAGCGATCGCGCTCCACCCTGAGCGCTACGCGCGTCATCACCCGAACCGCCTCCAGGGGATGCTCGCCCAAGGTGGTCTCTTCCGAAAGCATCACGGCGTCCGTGCCATCCAAGATGGCGTTCGCAACGTCCGAAACTTCGGCCCGCGTCGGCACTGGTGACTTGATCATCGACTCAAGCATCTGCGTCGCCGTAATAACTGGCTTACCGGCGCGATTACATTTCTTAATAATCATCTTCTGGACCATCGGCACGTCTTCAGCCGGAATCTCAACCGCCAAATCGCCACGAGCCACCATAATCCCATCCGACAATTCCAAAATGGCGTCGAAGTTTTCTACCGCTTCTTGGGTCTCAATTTTAGAAATAATTTTTGCTTCCGATTTACCCTTGTTCAACAATTCGCGCAATTCGATCACGTCTTCTGGTCGACGCACGAACGAGAAAGCAATGAAATCAACTTTGTTCTTCAAGCCAAAAGCCAAATCCTTTTTATCTTTTTCCTTCAGCGAGCTCACCTTCAGATAAGCGCCGGGCAAGTTAACGCCGCGACGACCCTTGGTTTCCCCACCGACCACGATTTGGCAAATCACGTCCGTGCCCTTAATCTCAACCACCTCCAAACGCTTCTTGCCATCATCCACCATCACTATGTTGCCGGGCTTAAGCTCTTCGTGCAGGGTGGGATAATTAATCGACACTCGCTCCTCGGTGCCCACAATTTTTTCTGGCGTCAGGGTAATGCGTTTACCGGGCACCAAAGTCACCCGCTCTTGATAGAAATCGCCGATCCGGAACTTGGGACCAGACAAATCCTGCAACAAAGCCACGGGCGTATTTAATTTTTTAGACACAGCCCGCGTAATATCCACCTTGGGTTGATGCTCGGCAAAGTCGCCGTGAGAAAAGTTCATGCGCACCACATTCATCCCCGAACGCACCAGTTCCGTTAACATCTTTTCGTTGGCCGTTACCGGTCCAATCGTGGCTACAATTTTGGTTTTCTTAGAAATATGCATAAACAAGTCTTTAAATAATGAATTTTAACTATAATAAACGAAGAGCATGATTGCAACCACCAAACCAACCTGCAGTGACGGCCCAATTAACCCACGCGGATCAAGTTTGTGCTTAGTGTGAATCCAGAGATGAAAAAGTTGCAACCACCCAAGCCACCGCCAGCGCAATTTGAAATAAACAAACTGCAAAAAATCTGGTGTCATCGCGCCGGCGGCTCCCGCTAGCGCGCCCAACGCCACGCCCCCAGGCGACCACCAAATCACCAAACCCGCTAGCACCAGGCCAAGCAAACCGTCGCTAGCAATTTTTAATAAATCCCAAAAAAAATCTCGTCCCCAACGCAAATCAGTAGCCAAGGGATTGTTTTGATCTTCTACCGCCGAACGCAGTGGATAATCCCAGTGCGGCAAAGCATCGAGCGCGAAGTGACTAGCAAAACCGAGCAGAAACGCGGCCGCCGGTTGCGCCGGCACAAGGAGCGAGAGCGCGGCGCCGGCGGCCGCATGCGTGGCTAAAGTCATCGGCTCTACTATAACACAAGAAAACACCCCAGCGGCCTGAGAGCCACGGGGTGTCAGAAAGAACAATTAAGGAGGTAAGGTCGGATCCGTGACACAGGGTCCCGGCAAACCACTTCGACTCAGGCAGGACTGGAGCAAAGTCCAATCAGCCTGATTGGTAACGCCGTCACGGGTCAGATCCCAAACTCGGCACTCGGGAACCAGCGGCGGTTGATTCCACTCTCCCAGACCCAGACAAACCTGAAACGACGAGACGTCTTCGGCATCCACGTCACCGTCGTAATCAATGTCGCCGTAGGGCGTGCAGGGAAAAGCGCTCACGAACTGATTGCGCGGACAAGCGTCATGACAGTCAAAAACACCATCACTATCGGTATCGACGTCCGCGGCGCCACAACCACAAGGACCAGGAGCGACCTTCTTGGGATCATTAGGACAGCCATCCAAACAATCAACAATCAGATCACCGTCAGCATCGAGCGAGCCACCCGTCCAATCACAAGCGAAACAGGGCGGGAAGCTAATCTGGCCCGGCACCGAAAGTGATTGTTGACTAGGTGGATCAACATTGTCGTTGTTCCCGCCCTTATCCCTCCAGCTCTTCTCGCAATCGGCCCAAATCTTAATAATCGATTCGGGCGATTGGACGTTGACCATGAAGCTGGTCTGCTGGATGTGGTTGATGTACACCAGCCGATGATTGGGCGGCCCATTAGCCGATCCGAAGTAGATATCGGACGACGGCTTGCCGGGATCGCGAATCACTCGAACTACGAGATAGATCGGCCTCATGATCGTATCGTTGCGATAAGGCGTCTCACCCTTGCGCGAGCCGAGATGAAAGGTCATGATCCCGTTGGCGTCAGCCTTCAGCTTGCCCTTCATAATCCCTTTCCGATTCGGGAAAGTTTGGCCGTTAACCCGACCATAACAGGTCTGGCTATTAACCATGTCCCCCAAAAAGGCGTCTTCGGGAAAGGCAAGATTCGAACCATAGACAAAATACTCCGCCTCCCAGCTCTGCCGATACCGCTCGCCGAACTGATCCTTGAGCGACAGGCCGATTTCGTAATCGAAACCGACCAGACGCGAGGCGCCAGGATTGCGCGGGTCAGCTTCGTACAAGCAATTCCCCCACCGCGCGGAATCCAGACGGATCTCGCGCGCCACCTTAACGGGTGCCGGCGGCGGATTGCCCGCCGGCACCGTGTCACTACAGCCCGCTCCCAAGACGATCAGTCCCAGGAGCCAGAACATTTTTCTCATGATCTTCTCCTTGAGACTCATTTGGCCTCGGGAACCCGATACAGATAGCCAACAGTGGGCAGAGCCAGCTCGCTCGGCACTCCGCCCGTGACCGCCACGCGCACGCGCAGACGAAACCCCCGTGCCCCGGCCACATACTCCGCCGGCGTCTGGCACTCGGCTAACTTGGAATGCTGGAGCAAATGCTCGATCGGCCCGCTGACTGTCGCCAGCGAACCATCGGACTCCTCCACCACAAACTCATCCCGACCGAAAGCAATTTCGGCCGTCGGATTGGCCGCTTTGTAAGCAGCCGCCGACGCTTGATGGGCCAAGTTCAGAGCCGGCGTGTAAGTCGTGCCCTTGAGATACCCGGGGTAAGCCGAAAGAGTGAGGCCCTCAGGCACCCAAAGCACCAACTTCTGCGCCGCGCCCCGACCCCAGACGCCATACCATCCGTTTGGCATCAGCCGAGAATCGTAGTGACGGAGCAACAGAATCGGCGGGCTCTCGAGCACCACCGTGCGCGAAGCCGGCTCACCAAGACTGACCACGTCGAGCACCGGCATCACGCGTACCGCCACCCCTTCCGTCAGCACCGCGGGGCGGGCCTCCGAAGAGGAGGTACAAGAAAGAAACATTCCAAGGCCACTGGCGAGGGCGACCAAGATCGCCCCCAAGATGATCTTCCGCATCGCAAACCTCCCATGTCAGAGATCAAAGATTGATCAGGAACATCCTGAATCTGTTTTTACACTACAACGGTTTTTGTAGCTAGTCAATATGTGTTAAACTAAAGCCATAATTAATTTTTAATCAACATGGCTACCATTTCTCAAATTAAAGCGCGCGAAATTTTGGACTCTCGAGGCAATCCCACCGTCGAGGTTGATCTCACTCTAAGTGATGGCAGTTTTGGTCGGGCCGCCGTCCCCTCCGGGGCCTCCACGGGCTCGCATGAGGCCGTGGAGTTGCGCGACGATGAGTCGCGCTACGGCGGCAAAGGCGTGACTAAAGCCGTGGCCAACGTTAACACTCAAGTAGCTGGTGAACTTCTAGGCAAAGAGTTTGACCAAAAAAGTCTCGACGAGGCAATGATCGCGCTCGACGGCACTCCCAACAAGGGCAACTTGGGCGCTAACGCAATTTTGGGTGTCTCACTCGCCTTTGCTCACGCCGCCGCCCAAAGCGCCAAACAACCTCTCTATCAATACTTTAATCAAGTCGCCAAGCAGGCGGGTCTCGAATCAGAACTTCGGCTCCCTGTCCCGATGATGAACATTTTAAACGGCGGTAAGCATGCCGAGAACTCAACCGACCTCCAAGAATTTATGATTATGCCACTCGGCGCGCCCTCCTTTGCCGAAGCGCTCCGATGGGGAGCGGAAGTCTTCCATCAGCTCAAAAAAATTCTGAAGAAAAAAGGCCTCAACACCAGTGTCGGCGACGAAGGTGGTTATGCCCCATCTCTCCCCTCCAACGAAGCGGCCATTGAAATTATTTTGCAAGCGATCACCGAAGCCGGCTACACGCCCGGGCAAGACATTTCGCTCGCCATCGACGCCGCCGCCAGCGAAATTTATACTCCGGCGCCCGAAGGCGGTAAATATCTTCTCGCCACCGAAAAACGCGAACTAACCAGCGCCGAATTAGTCGAATATTATGAGAGCTGGGTTAAAAAATACCCCCTCGTCTCAATCGAAGATGGCTTGGCCGAAGATGACTGGACTGGTTACGAACTTTTTACCAAAACGCTTGGCGGCAAAGTCCAACTCATGGGCGATGATCTCTTTGTGACCAATATCGAACGCTTGCAAATGGGCATTGATCGCAAGGTCGGCAACTCCATCTTGATTAAGCTAAATCAGATTGGTACCGTTAGCGAGACCATCGCCGCCATTAAGCTCGCCAAGGATCACGGCTACACCAGCGTCGTCTCGCACCGCTCGGGCGAAACCGAAGATACGACGATTGCCGACTTTGTGGTCGGCCTCGGCACTGGGCAAATCAAAACCGGCTCGCTCTGTCGCTCCGAACGAGTAGCGAAGTACAATCAATTATTGCGCATCGAGGAAGCGCTCGGCTCCCAAGCCAAATTTCCAGGCAAAGAAGCGCTAAAAAGTTAAATATGACTCCTACCAAAAAACCGGTTGCTTTAATCATCCTCGACGGCTGGGGCTATCGAGAAGAAACCAAAGATAACGCCATCGCCGCGGCACAGAAACCGAACTTTGATCGTCTCTGGCAAACTTATCCTCACACGCTACTAAAAGCGAGCGGCAGCGCCGTCGGTCTACCCGAAGGCCAGATGGGTAACTCCGAAGTAGGCCACATGACCATTGGCGCGGGCACGCCTATCGACACCGACTTGGTCCGAATTGATAAGGCGATTAGTGACGGCAGCTTCGAACAAAATCCCGCGTTCTTAAACTTGTTTGATCACGTCAAAAAAAATAATTCCACGCTCCACGTGCAGGGCCTCGTCTCCCCCGGCGGCGTCCACAGTCACCAAAACCACCTCTTCGCCTTTCTCCGACTAGCCAAAAAAATGAATGCGCCCCAAGTCGCCATCCACGTCTTTACTGACGGTCGCGACACCGCACCCCAAAGCGCTTCGGCTTATCTCAAAGAACTAGAAACTTTAATCACCGAACTTGGGCCAAACTTTTTCATCGCCACCATCTCGGGTCGTTACTTCGCGATGGACCGCGACAACAATTGGGACCGTTTAGCCAAAGTGGAGCAGGCGCTCTTTAAGTGCGAGGGCAATGTCTGCCAGATTAGACCCTCGCAGTATCTCGAAGAGCAATATCGCGCTGGCAAAAATGATGAGTTGCTCGAGCCCGTGGTCTGCGCCACGCCCGCGGGCCAAGGTTGCGCCATCAAGCCCGGCGACGCCGTCTTCTTCTTTAACTTCCGCGCCGATCGCGCTCGCATGCTCTCAGAGAAAATGCTCAACCTCCCCCAGGATCAACAGATTTTATTTGTCACTCTCACCGAATACTGCGTCGACTTTAAATGCGTGATGGCCTTCCCTCCCAAGCCCGTCGCCACCACGCTCGCGGCCGAGATTGCCCGCGCCGGCCTCACTCAAGCCCACGTTGCTGAAACAGAAAAATTTGCTCACGCGACCTACTTCTTAAATGGCGGAGTGGAGACGGCCTACCCGGGCGAGACCGACATCATGCTCCCCAGCCACAAGGATGTGGCCACTCACGATCAGGCCCCCGAGATGCAAGCCGCGGGCATTGCCGAGAAAGCAGTCGAACAGATTACGGCCGGAGTCAATTTCATTTTCATTAACTTTGCTAACGCCGACATGGTAGGACACACCGCCAACGTCCCAGCCATCATCACTTCCGTAGAAGCCGCCGACCGCGCGCTAGGCGAAGTCGTCGCCGCCCTCGAGAAAGTTGGTGGAACGGCCATCATCACCGCCGATCACGGTAATGCCGAAGTAAATATTGATCCGGTGACGGGCGCCAAACACACGGCTCACACGACTAATCCCGTGCCCTGCATCGTGACTGATCACGGGGCCACTCTCCGCGCCAATAATCCAGCGGCGCCACTCGGTCTAGCCGACCTAGCCCCCACGGTTCTTAAAATTTTGGATTTGCCCATCCCTCCCGCCATGACGGGACAGCCGCTAATTTAAACTAGCCACCAGCCAGCTAGCAGCAGCGCCAAGATTAAGCGATACCAACCAAAGTTTTCAAAGGTGTGGTGCTCCACGTAACGGAGCAACCACTTAATAACCAACCCCGCCACCACAAAGGCCACCACAAAGCCGACAGCCAGCGCTTGCCACTCTTCGGGCGTAAAGGCCACTGACACTTTTAGCAAATCTAAGCCGGTGGCCGCGGCCATCGTCGGGAGAGCCAGCAAAAAAGAAAATTCGACGATGGCCGGACGCGATAGTCCCAACATCAAACCACCAACCACCGTGGCCGCCGCGCGCGACACGCCCGGGACAATGGCCACCGATTGCGCCAGACCAATCAGCGCGGCTTGGCGATAAGACAGAGTGGCCAAATCTTGAGTGGCAGTCGCGCGCCGACGATACCAACGCTCAAAGATCACCAAGGCCACGCCACCAACCCCCAAAGCCACAATCACCGTCGTCAGGTCTTGGAACAAAAATTGTTTAATCAGAGAATAAAAAACCAAACCAATAATCGCCGTCGGCACAAAAGCCACCGCCACCTTGCCCAACAGGACTCGCGAACGCCACCAGCGGCCTCGATACCACCAAACCACTGCCAAAATTGCTCCCAACTGGATCGCCACGTAAAAGCTCGACAAAAAATCACCCGGCGTTAAACCCAAAAACTCTCCGACGACAATCAAATGTCCCGTCGAAGAGATGGGTAAAAATTCCGTTAGACCTTCGACCACCCCCAAGATCAAAGCCTGGACGAAAGTCATGGAGATTAATGAGGCTGAACTAAAACAATTTTGTGAGGACTGCGTGAACCAGTCACGATCCGCAACTGCTTGGCGGGGACGCCCAAATGACGACCCAGGAGCGAGAGCGTCCGCTGATTAGCCAGATTGCCGAGCGGTCGATCCTTAACAGCAATCTGGAAGCGATTGCCCACGCGTCGCAAGCTCTCACGGCGCGAATCTGGAGTGACGTGGACGCGAAGGAACATGAGCTTAATTAACGTCGAAAACGGCGGCCACTACCCGACCATTAGTCTCGAGTAAACGATCTAATTTGTGGTTAAAAACGCGATCGCCATCATCCCGATAAAGAACGGCGGCGTAAGTCCGTCCCGCTTGCGTCCCGCGCAAAAGTTCGACGGTTGCTAAACTGCTAACACCAGCATCAACTCGCTTGGCGCCGAGAATATTACCAAAGCCACCAGCCGACCAGTCACGAATCGCCACCCAACTAACGGCATCGGCCTTAACTTCATCAACAATCACTCGCGTGCCGGCCACCTGATTAGTCACTTCTACCAAAACGTCAGTTGCGGCCGAAGTCTCTTCGTCTTGCATCACCGGAATACTATCGCTACCCAAAATGCCGTCCGAAGTCGTGGCTGGTCGATTATCTAATAACGAATCAACGTCAATCTTAGAAGTGGTCTTGCCACCATAAGTATAGGCGCCCAAGGCGAAACCAATTATCAATCCAATAACTAAAGTTACAATCGTCCCCGTCGTAATTATTGACTTATCCATAGCGATTATCCGTAATTAACCTAGCCTTTATAATGCTTGGAGTATAACATACTTCATCTAAGCTTCACCTAATCCGACGTATACTTTAGCTATAAAACTCATGAAAGTCTTAATTATCGAGGATGACCGTGTCCTGGCCGAAGCTATTGCCTTTGGGCTTAATAAAGACGGGACCGAAACGGCGCTAGAAAGCGACGGGGCCAAGGCCGTCGACCACCCCCTCGCCCCCACGGCCGACCTGATCATTCTCGATTTGGGCCTCCCTACTCTTTCGGGGCTGGAGGTCTGCCAGCGTTGGCGCGCCAAAGGCATTACCACCCCGATTATCGTCCTAACGGCCCGCGATCAGCTAGACGATAAAGTAGCGGCGCTCAATGGTGGCGCCGATGATTATTTAACCAAACCCTTCTCGCTCGACGAATTGCGCGCCCGGCTCCACGCCCTCACGCGCCGCACCCGCGACCTCTTGCCGGCTCAACTAAAAGCCGGTCCCCTCGTCCTCGACACCGAAAAGCGCACGCTCGAAGCCGACGGCCAACTCGTCCCCCTGACCCTCAAAGAGTTTGCCATCGTCGAATACCTGATGCGCCACCCTCAAACCGTCTTAACGCGAGAACAAATTTTAGACCACGTTTGGAATTATGACTTTGACTCTTTTAGCAATATCGTCGACGTCCATCTAAACAATATTCGCAAAAAAATCTCGGCTGTAACCACAACGCCCGTCCAGTTAGAAACGGTCCGCGGCGTTGGTTATCGTATTAATACCGATCAATCATGAACAACCACAACTTTATCCAAAAAGTGGAACACGATCTGCGTAATCATCTCGCCGTGATCAAACTCTCGCTCGAAGTGATGGCCAGCGGACCGCTTTCGGCCGACCAGCGACGCGCTCACGGCGAAGCCCTGGCTGCCTTAGAACGTTTAACCACCCAATTACACAATCTGCGCCTCGAGGCCGAAACTAACCAATAAGCCAATCATGAGAATTTTAGTCGCCGAAGACGACAAGAGCTTAGCTAATATCCTCAAAAAAACCCTCGAGAAGGAGGGCTACGCGGTAGATTTGTTGAGCGAGGGCGAGACGATTGAGCGGCGGCTGGAAGTCTCCCACGCCGATTACGATATTGCGATCCTCGACTTGGGACTACCGGGCCGCGACGGCTTAAGCATTTGCCGCGAGACGCGAGCCCACGGCGTTAAGCTCCCAATCTTAGTCCTCTCGGCGCAATCTGATCCCGCCATCAAGATCGCCGCCCTCGAAGCTGGCGCTGACGACTATCTTAGTAAACCCTTCGCCATCCAAGAGCTTTTGGCACGCCTGCGCGCACTCCTGCGCCGACCACCAACCGTCCAAATTGACGAATTAACCGTCGGCGATCTCAAACTCAATCGCCTCACGCGCATCGTTACGCGCCAAGAGCGACCCATCACGCTAACCGTAAAAGAATTTACGTTGCTGGAGTACTTAATGCGCCATCCCAATCAAATAATTAGTCGTCATCAGATCATTGATGAACTCTGGGGTTACGATTTTGTTTCTGGAAGTAACATCGTTGACGTCCACATTAAAAATTTGCGCAAGAAAATCAGCGTCGGAAAACAAAAAGTACTAGAAACCGTACGCGGCTTGGGTTATCGACTCCTCGACCGAACTGGGCAGTTAAAAGAATAAGGCCGAGTTCACTTGACTTTCATTACCAGACAGTAGAATCTTACCAACATGAAACCGAATAATATCCACAAACGAGGCTTTGCCTCAATGAGCGCCGAGCGACAGCGCGCCATCGCTGCTAAAGGTGGCAAAGCCGCTCACGCTAAAGGTACGGCTCATCAATTTTCTGCCGAAGAAGCTCGGCGAGCTGGCAAAAAGGGTGGCGAAGCAGTGAGTCGTGATCGCGAACACATGGCGGCCATTGGTCGGGTTGGTGGCAAAAAGAGTCGCCGCGGTAAAACTCGTCCCAAAATTTAAAAACTTCCCTGACGACCAATAAAAAAACCAGCTTCCCCCGAAGCTGGTTTTTTGAGTCTTACATTGACTCTTCGTTATCGTCACTCAACCCTTCCGAGCTAGAGCGGCGACCGGCCTGACCGCCCTTGCGGCCAGCCTCTCGCGCCTCATCCGGAGTGAATTCATGAGCGGTACCCCGCTCATGGGCGGCTTTGCCGCCGCGCGAGGCCACCTCGCGCCGTCGCTCCGGATCCATTCCCGCAAACCCTCTTCGATTTTCGTTATCTGCCATAGAGTTGTGGTAAGTGGTAATTAAGGCTGATAAAATTCGACCTCTCTGGTGAGTATCTCAACGCTGTGTTAAATTTCCGTTAATGCCCGAAGATTACGACTACGTTTTACCGTCCAATTTAATCGCGACGACGCCTAGCCAGCCGCGCGATCAAGCGCGCCTGCTGATTTATGATCGCCAGCAAGACAAAATCAGCTTTGATTACTTTGCTCAACTTGGTAATTACCTCCCGACCGGCAGCGAATTGGTTTTTAACGAAACCAAAGTCCTGCCAGCCCGACTTACCGTCCACAAAATAACGGGCGGCCGCGTCGAGCTCTTGCGCCTCACTCCGCCCTATGCCGAAATCTGGGTCCTCGCCGATCGCCACTTGGTCAGTAACGAAGAGCTCTACCACGAGGACCAACCCCTGTTCCGAATTGCTGAGCGAGCAAACGAACGTTACCGATTAACGCCTCTGGTCGCGCCAGATAGACTCGAACAAATTTTTGAAACTCACGGCCAAACACCCCTACCTCCCTATCTCAAACATTCTCCTCTATCAGAAGCGGCGAGGCGTCAAGAATATCAAAGCGTCTTAGCCAAAGTCCCCGGTTCAGTCGCCGCGCCCACGGCCTCACTCCACTTTACGCCCGAACTATTGAAGCGCTTAACTCAAGCCGGACACACCACCAACACTCTGACGCTCCACGTTGGCCTGGGCACCTTCGCGCCTCTCCGCGCGGATCAACTAACCAGCGGCAAATTACACACCGAACACTATCACCTCTCCCCATCAACCGCCGACCACTTAACCGCCACCAAGCACGCTCATCGACCAATTATCGCCGTTGGCACCACGGTGGCTCGCGCCCTAGAATCCGCATGGGAAAATGAGGCTCTCGTAGCCGGCCCTCGTCAGACCAACATCTTTATTAAACCTCCCTATCAGTGGCAAATCGTCACCGGCTTAATCACCAACTTTCACGTCCCCCGCTCAAGTCTGATGATGCTGGTGGCCTCCCTGGTAGGGCGAGAAAAATTACTGGAAGTTTACCAACGCGCCATTGACGAAAAAATGCGCTTCTACTCCTTTGGTGACGGAATGCTGATTATTTAGCACCTTCATGATAAAATAATTCCATGACTCATCAGAAAATGCCGGGTGGCGTCCGCTACTTCGCCAACAATCTTAGTATCGTGATCGGTTTAGTTTTGGTTTGGCGGGGCGTTTGGTACGTCCTCGACGCGGTTGATTACGCTTATCTCGCAGGCAATCATCTCTTAAGCGGCTTAATCGGCATCGCCCTCGGCGTCCTCATTCTTTACCTGCCTGACCACGATCTAAAAGAATTACAGAAGCTCTAGCGCTTAGTCAAAAAGTTCCACTAGATATTCGTTAATCTCGCGCTGATCGAGATCGTAAAAGTGCTTACCTTCGCTCGCTAAATCACGAGCCAAATCGCGGCCCACAAATCGCCAGTGCCACGGTTCGTATTGATAGTAAGAATTGCCTCGCGGGTAGGACAGCGTAAAGCCCCAGCGAGCGGCATTCTCTTTCAGCCAAGCAAAAGCGGGTGTGGCCTCAAAACTAACCGCCAAAGCCGTAACCGGATCCGGCGTCGCAAAATCAACGGCGGTAGCTAATTGGTGCTCAGAATAACCCTGGTCAGCCGAAAACTGATTAGCGGTACCAGCGCCATAAGTAACGCGATAAGCGGTTTTGAGCGCGGCCTGAGTGCCAAAGGAGCGATAAGCCGAAGCCACTCTCAGATCAATTCCGTCATCAGCCGCCGCCTCTAATAAATTTTCCAAAAAATCAATCGCCTCACCGTGAAATTCTTGCGGCTTGGTCTCGTCATACCAATAGCTCTTATCAATCAACGACAACTTTTTAGGAACATAATGCTCGTTTAAAAAGTAAACCTTGGAATATTTTTCGAGCAACTCTTTATCCGTCTGACTCAACTTTTCGAGCGTGCCAACTGTGCCCGAGATCTTGCGAATCTCCCGCTCAAAATCTTTATTGCGATCCAGGGCCTCAACCAACTCCTGCGTCGTCGTGGCCAACTTACCCTCTCGCTCCGTCAACTCCCCGCTCACCGAGAGCCAAGCCGCCGTGGTGCTGGCCAATTCCGCCCGAAGGGCCGTAACCTCACGCCACTGATAAAAAATAAAACCACCAGCCAGTAAGACTACTCCGCCAAGCGCCAGGGGCCAACGGCCCAAAGTTGAGTTCATGCCGGGATTGTATCACAAGGCTGAGTCGGGCGGCAGGGGCCAATCCACCAACTCGCCCGCCCACCTCTCGACCTTACTGGCGCGGCGCAGGCGCCGGGAGGCGCCGAGCGGCAACAGCCGCTCGTGAGGCGAAGCATCAAGCGCCGCGACCAAATCATCCAGATTTTCCGAAGCCGTGACCCAGTCCGCGGGCCAGCGGGCCAGATCAAAAGGGCGAGAGTATTCTCGAAGCGTCTTCTCTCCCGTGTGATTTAAAAAATATTCGTGAAAGTAAGACAGGGCCAGCTCTCGCGCCGAGCGATAAATCGGATCTCGCCAACGCAAAACCGCGTGATTAGTCTTGCTAATCGCGCCCCAATATCCACCCCGACGAAAGAGCGCCACTACATGATCTTGGTCATCACCAGCGGTCCGCAGGTCGAGCAAGAGCGGCCGCTCCTGATTAAACCAAAGCGCGGCCGCGGCTAAGAGGGCGCCCTCCAAACAATGCGCCTCGCCCGCCCGCAACACCTCGCGCGGCGAGCGGTAAGTAAAACCCGCCGACTCAAAATTGATCGGCAACTCATCAAGAAAATCTTGAATCTTTTCTGGTGTGGACAAGCGGCGAAAAATGGCTCGCTCGGCCGGCGTTAACTCTCCCCTCATCACTTGAGTGTAGCATCAATGTTATACTAGCCGTATGGTTAAAAAAATTATAATTTTAGTCTTAGCGATCTTGGCTCTAGCCCCTTCGGCTCAAGCCGCCGAGCTGGAAGTCTCGGGCTGGATCCCCTATTGGTCAGCGAGCACGGGCACCCGCGATGCGCGACGTCATCTCGCCGATCTCACTGAGATTAACCCCTTCGTTTACAGTCTCCAGCCCTCGGGCGAGATCCGTGACCTGGGCAATCTAAGTGCTCGCACCTGGAAAAATCTCTTTACCGCCGCGCGCAAACAAGGTGTGGAAATTGTCCCAACGATCATGAGCTCTAGCGGCCAAGCCGTGCACGCCCTCCTCTCGGATCCCGCTCGCCGCGCCAATCACGTCGCCGACATTGTTAAGTTGGTTAAGGATGGCAAATTCGACGGCGTCGACCTCGATTACGAAGGTAAGCTGGCCGCGACGCGACCCTTTTTCTCCCTCTTCCTCCTCGAACTAAAAATGGCTCTGGGCAACAAATTACTCTCCTGCACAATCGAAGCTCGGACGCCACCGGACTCGCTCTACCGCACCGTCCCCGCCACCCTAGAATATGCTAACGACTTCCCCACCATTGCCGCCGCCTGTGATCGCGTTAAGATTATGACCTACGACCAACAGCGTGCCGACTGGAAATTAAATACTGCCAACAGCGACGAGCCCTACATCCCCGTCGCCGATCCAGCGTGGGTGGAAAAAGTTATCGCCTTAACGATCAAAACAATCCCCGCCAATAAAATTATGCTCGGCATCGCTACTTATGGTCACGAATACGAAGTGACCGAAACGCCCGACGGCACTCGTCGCTACGTGCGGATGCGCGCCATCAACGCGCCCGCCGCCGCACGTCTCGCCAAAAAAGAACGAGTCAAAACCTACCGCGCCGCCTCGGGCGAGATCGCTTTCCGCTACGATGACGTCGTCCTCATCCCCGGCACCGAAACTTATCGCTACATCACCTGGAGTGACGGCGCGGCGATTAACGACAAAATTGAGTTAGCCAAAAAATATCAGCTCGCCGGCGTCGCCTTCTTTAAAATTGACGGCGACCAAGACGACGAGCTCTGGGAAAATTTATAAAAATAAAAGGTGCCCGATCCTCTGAGAAGAGTCGGGCACCGAGCCACGGGGAGTGCGCCACGCGGCTATTTCTTTTTCGGAACGGTTTTTGTTTTTGGGACGACATCCTCGGGCTTAATGCTCGCGACGGCCTGATTCTCCCGTTTAATCGCCTCGTAGACCTCCTTGCGGTGGACCGGGATATCGGCGGGAGCATTAATCCCCACTCTAACCTTGTCACCGCGGATATCCACAATGGTGATCTCGATGTCGTCGCCAATCATGATCGTCTGATCAACCTGTCGCGATAGAACCAACATTTGAGACTCCTTTCTCGAATCTCGACCTCCCCTGATCCCCACTGGATCAGTCTGCCAACACAATGACATAGATCTTGCCGCCTTGCAAGCCCGGGTCCCCGCCGAGTTGAAATCCCAAACAATTTTGGTACTATAAACAAGTCCACATTCCGCGATAGCTCATCCGCCGGCTGGCGGAGGTAGAGCGTCGCTAGGGAGGGTGTAATTGGTTGGTTGGAATAATATTCCGCGATAGCTCAGTTGGTAGAGCGCCTCGCTGTTAACGAGGATGTCCCAGGTTCGAGCCCTGGTCGCGGAGCCGAGTTGGACAGAGAGCTAGTTCGTGTATCAGATTAAAGGGTTTTCGCAAGGTAAACTCTAGCTTTTTGTCCTGTACGGTCGGGTTCTGAAGTAAGAAGTTCAAAAAGGCGCGTTTTTCCAGTGGTTCAGAACTTTCGAAAATCTCTTTCATGTGGCGAGCCAAATTAAACACAGTAGCTACATGGATATGATACTGATTGTCGGCCTCGGTATGTTCCTCGGCCTCAATATCCAAGAGACGTTGCTTGTCTTTGAGTTCCTGTAGCTTTTTGTCATAGTCGGCTTGAGTAATACCCTCGGCTAGATGCATGTCAATCAGCTTGCTTATCATTTTCTGTAAGCGGTCATATTCCGTTCGGATTCTGGTTAGTTGCTTGTTGTGATAAACCTTCTCGCTCTCATTGGTCTTTCTAAGCTCCTCAACCAGCCGTTCTTGCACATCTCTAGGGATACGCTCAAAGTCGCTGAAAACGCTATATATGCGCCCTAGGAGCGTCTTTTCTGGCACATAGACTCGTTGGCACATACCTTTGGCGTTGGTACAACTGTAGTAGATAAAAGTTAGGCCACTTTTCTTTTTATGAACTTCCGGACTCATCAAACAGCCACAGTTTTTGCAGGTTAGCAAACCTTTGAAAATATACTGAACCATGGAAGCCATCTTGGACCGCTTCTTGCTTCGGCCTAGCCGGACATCTTGGCATCTATCAAATAGTTCTCTTGAGACAATGCGTGGGTAATGATGCTCGTAGTGGCCATATTTACGAGAACTGGCCATGCCATAGTAAAACGAGTCTTTAAGTATCAGCTCAATGTTGCTTCGTGAAAGTTTGTTATCATTCCGACTTCGCAGGCCCATATCAGTCATTTTTTCCCAGACGGTCCGGAGCGAATAATTGCCAGTAGAATAAAGCTCAAAAAGTTTTTGGATTAGAGGCGCGCGCTCTGGGTCAAGCACAATGTCCTTGCGCAATCTTTTAGTCTCGTCCAAAGCGACGTTTAGATAACCAATCCGTACTGGACCGGTCCATTCTCCATTGCGCCGCTTCTGCTCAAAAGCGCGCTTCACTGTGTCGCTAATCGCGTCCGAGTAGTATTTAGCCAAACCAAGACTCATACCAAACTGAAACTTCTGGACCGCCGACATTTCCGAATTGATAACTTGTCCGTCCGAGACGAAGTGTAGTTCAATCTCATCGGCCACCGCTTTCTCATAGAGTCGGGAAACGCGTTTATCAAAAACATTGCGCGATAGTCGGTCTACCTTATCAAAACATACGGCGATTTTTTCCTTGCTGGCTTGCAGATAGTCCAAAATCTTATCAAACTCATCGCGTTTGATTTTATAGGCACTCTCATCAAAGCTGAAGGTCTCGGCAATCTTAAGTTCCTTGCGCGAGCAATATGCTTTCATGCGTTCAATTTGCGCCGGTAACGAGTTGCCAGCATCCTTTTGCTCTTCGGTTGAAACTCTAGCTAAGATTATCGCTTTCATTTTATTCTGCTCTTTTCTAAGAATTTCTCAAACTCGGCTTTTCCGATTCTAAACTCTTTGCCAATTTTGTGGGCCTTGAGCGTCTTATATTTTGTGATGTGGCGATAAATTGTCATGATATTTACGCCAAGCTTGTCGGCTAACTCTTGGGCGGTATAAAATTCTTTGTTTTGTTTATTCATGTTTGTAACCATTATAACACTTTAATAATACTTTACTATTCTTTACAAGGCAAATGGAAAGGTTGATAACTCGCCAATGCTTGTTTTACTTGCTCATACCACTCGCGCGGCTTCAGCTTGTTTAAGCCATCAGTTGTCTCTACTAAGTCAGCACGGAGCCGATACCACAGTCGGTCGCTAATCCTTTTGGCTAAAGTCGCTCGCAACTCGCGCAAGCCGCTACCTTCGCGGGCGAGTAGTAATAGGCCAGTAAGATAAACGGCGGTCCGGCCTTTGGCCTTCTTTCGCGTGATGAGTATTTGCTTGAGCAGGTCCTTGGCCGTGAGCGAGTGGGAGAATAAAAGCAAGCTGTTTTGCTCAATCATGGTATCCCAATAGTGATTTACCACGACCTTGCTTTTGATTACCGAGAACGCGTCTTTGAAAGTCGGATTTTCCGGTAAGCCGAGCTTTTTGAAAACATTGTTCATTTTCCGCTTTTCGCTAAGCCGAATCTCAAGCCGCAAAATCTCGCGCGTATCCTTGAGCGGAGCAAATAGACTCGTCTGGTAAAAAGTTTGGTCCTTATCTATCGCTCGCTTTGACTTCTTAATCAAGTCGGCCACCTTGTCATAGACCACGAACGAGTGCGCTTTGGTGTAGAAGTAGAGACTCTGCCCGTCATTCAAGAAGCGGGTTTTGGTTAAGTCAAAACGCTTATTGAGATTAACTTTGCTTAGTTCGCCAATGACATATTGCGATGAGTAGCCGCCGGTAAGTTCAATGTTTTTTGAGTAATGGACCGCGCGCACCTCGGCTGATTCAAGGTCTTGCCGCTCTATGTGAACGCCTAAGCGGGCCAGCCGGTCCAAGAGGGCATTAACCACAGTCGAGAACTGCTTATCATCCAACTCGTCTAGATTGTTGTTATAAATGAGCTTGGGAACGGAGAACTCAATCTTTATTGTTGAAACCCAGCCCAACTTGTCATTTTTCCTTTTGAAACCAGTCAGGCGAGGGAAATACGAGCCATCGTTTTGGTCTTTGGCCGATGGGTTTTTCACGAACTTATCATAAGCTCTGGTCCGTGCTTGCAGGTCCCAAGCCATCACGCCGTTGTAAGTCATGTCTGCCGTAACCACCTTTTCCTTCGGAACATAAAGCACCACTGTATCAATCATGTTTTTAATTATTCTGGCTGTTAATTTTGGCCCAAAGCACAGGGTTTCGTTTTGCCACTTTCAGCGCAAGGTCAAATAAACCAACCAAATTACTTTTGGCCTCAAAGTCCTCAAAAATCCGCCGGACGAGTTCGGGTTCTTGGATTGGCTGTTCTTGGCTTCCTTGCTCTAAAAAGGCATGACCAGATGTCATGTCGCCATCTTATTCTATGGCTGTTTTAAGACGACTTAAGCCAACTTAAGACAGGTAGTGTGGTGTAATTTTGACTGATTGTCTGGTCGTGATAAAGAAGTCTGATATGCCTACCGTCTTTAATTTCTGGATGACTTGATACACGGCGTTATAGTATTTTTTATCATCTATGTCGGCGGGGTCTATCTTTTCGGCTATCTCTGAAAAAAACCATTCTTTTCCTAATTCGTCAGGGTCAGCAAAGATAATTCTCAAGGCATGGTATTGCTCTGAAAACTTTTTTATTTTTACCTCGTTATTCTCGACGATTAAGAAAGATTTATCAGTGTCAAAGTTGGCCTTTGTTGGCTTCGGCTCTGTTTTCCTTGTTTTATTTAGCGTGTATTCTTTCAAAACATGGTTGTGCAGGCGGACTAGCCACGGATGGACTCTTTCTATATTAAAAAATAGATTATTTTTTTGTCGCGGGTTATTTTCCTCAATCGCTACCCATTCGCCGACTATCACGCCGGAATTGAGAATATCAAAACTCGTATGAGCCGAGGCGTTGACCTTATGTTTTTCAATAAGAGACTCGTGCATTTCCCGCCCCTTCTTGACGATTTGATACAGATGTCCCACTTCTGCCAATCGACCCCAAAGCTCATTTTCGCTCCTTCGTTTTATTTCTTGTTCAAATTTACTATAATCGTTGACCTCTTTCGCAAAAAAATAACGATTAACTAGCGATTCATTGTTTCTGTAGTATTCAACATACTTACTGGCAAAGGGTTTATGGTCCGGTATTCCGTGCAAAACTCTAATGACATCTTCTAGCGCAGTATACAAACCCATAACAAGACTGAAATTGCTACTGACCTTATTGGCGAACCACATATCGCAATCTGTCAGTTCTCTTTTTAACTGCTCGTCTTCAATCTTGTTTTTTGCCGAATACTCGGAAATTTCCTTATAGGCCGTATTAAGCTTATCAAGGGCCGGTTTCTCTAGCTCTTTAAGTTTCTCTTCAAATGGCTTTCTTTGGGCGTGAATCTCTTCGGTAATTCGGTCAAATTCTGGAACGGAGTCAGAAAACTCAAGATAATCAGCCATGCCGATAAAAAAATCTCTTGGGTTCGTAAGTTTTATAAAGGAATCGAAGTATTTTTGGAGTAGTTCTGCCTCATTCATTATCCTTTACTTTACTTTACATTGCAAAACTTATCAACGCTGTTGGTAGGTGGTAACAAAAGTAAAGTTTTGCTATATTGATTGTGCCGACAGAATAATA
>CAYUHC010000009.1:0-28632 GCA_964444555.1 uncultured Candidatus Saccharibacteria bacterium
GTTTACGATACCGTCGCTCTACCAGCTGAGCTAAGGTGGCCTGGAGCCAATGGCCGGGATTGAACCGGCGACCCCGTCCTTACCATGGACGTGCTCTACCAACTGAGCTACATTGGCAATCGCTTGTTACTGTAACACAGTCTTTTTGATAAGAAAACCGCTCCGACCCAGTTGGGCGGAGCGGTAGGATCGTGGGGCTACACTAGCCCCACCGGAGCGTGACTAAGAGAGGAGGCGTTCCAGTTCCAGGAAGTCGGCCAAGACCACGTTGGGGATTTGCCCCGCAATTTCTTTACGACGGATGTGGTCCTGGATGGCCCTGATCTCTGCGACCGCCAGGCGACAGGTCGGCTCCACCAATTCAGAGTTTTTATAGATCTGATTCAGCGGCAGCGGCGGTGGGCAAATCGCCAGCTGAGGGGCTCCGCCATACAAAGTATCCCACAGACCCAAGAAGCGTTGCGCATTCTCTGCTGGGCAGATAATCGTCGCAGAGTTAAACTCGTTCGGCGGTAATTCCTCTTCGATCTGTTGTCGGGCGTTGCGGAGAGTCGAGAAGGGTTCGTCGCCCAAGGTGTCGGTAAAGAGGTAGCCCGGGGACATTATTTTTTCCCTGATAGTTTCGGCGTAGGCGCCGCTGGCAAAAACAAATTTGCCTTTCTGTGCCTGGTGAGCCGTCGCCGCAAGTTGAGCAACTTGATCGCTGTTTTTGTGGAGGCAAGCGATGATCACGTCAGCGATCGGCGCGGCTTCAATCGAGGGCCTGGCCGGCTGCGTGAGCCACTGCCAAACGAAGTGGAGTCGGTGTCGCAGGTTGTTGATGTCGAGGGGTTGTCTCACAGCGTTCTCCTTTCTTGTGAGGTGCGGATCTGCTTCTACTTGAGCACTTTGCTCGCCCTAAGTCAACTGATTTGTGCCCAAGCCTCCCTCGGCTTATAATCCAGTGATATGGACGATCTTAAGACGCGTTTGGCGGCGATTGAGGCCCAGATGGCTGAGCCCGACTTCTGGTCCAATAAGGTGGCCGCGCAAGAGACGCTGGCGGAGTATCAGCGTCTCAAGGACGAGCTCGCGGGGGTGGGCAAGTACGATAAGGGCAATGCGATTATTACGATTTTTGCTGGTGCTGGCGGTGATGATGCCGAAGATTTTGCTCGGATGCTCTTGGAGATGTATCTCAAGTATGCCGCGCGCGTTGGTTTTGGCGTAGCTTTTATTCACGAAAATCAGAATGATCACGGTGGCTATCGCAACATCACTTTTGTAATGCAGGGGCCTCGGGCCTATGGTACACTAAAGAGCGAATCGGGCGTCCACCGTCTCGTCCGGATCTCGCCTTTTAACGCCAAGGAGCAACGGCACACGTCATTCGCTTTGGTGGAGGTGATCCCGGAGTTCCCCAAAGGCGGTGAGATCACGATCGCGCCCGAGGATCTTAAGATTGAATTTGCTCGCTCAAGTGGCCCCGGGGGCCAGAACGTTAATAAGCGAGAGACGGCCGTGCGCATTGTCCACGTGCCAACTGGTTTAGCCGTCCACGCCGACTCGGAGCGTAGTCAGGAGCGTAATCGCGAGCGAGCCCTCGACATCCTGCGTGGCAAACTTTACAAGCGCGCCGAGGAGGAACGTTTAGCTAAGGAGCAGGGGATGTATATTTCTAAAACGACGGAAATCGAGTGGGGCAATCAGATCCGTTCTTACGTTTTGCATCCTTACAAGTTAGTTAAGGATCATCGGACCGGCGTTGAGGTGGGTGACGTGGAAGGGGTTTTGGCTGGTGAGATTGAACCTTTTCTTATTTCTTCACAATGATTTATTTTGATAACGTTAGCAAAGTTTATCGAGACAACACCGTCGCCTTGGAGGACGTAACTTTCGCCGTCGAGCCGGGGCAATTTGTTTCCATCGTCGGCCACTCCGGCGCGGGTAAAACGACTTTACTCAAAATGATTTTGGCCGAGGAGCGGCCAAGTCGGGGTAAAGTCTTTTTTGAGTCCACCGACATCCATCGTCTCTCGCGCGAGCATGTGCCCAAGTTGCGCCGACGGATCGGGAGCGTTTTTCAGGACTTTCGTTTGCTGGGGAACAAGACCGTTTTCGAAAATATCGCTTTCGTGATGGAGGCGGCCGGCCGCACGGACGAAGAGATCCAGTCAGACGTGCCTCACGTGCTGGAGTTGGTTGGTTTGGGCGAAAAGATTTGGAACTTTCCGCGCGAGCTCTCGGGCGGGGAGCGTCAGCGCGTCGCTATCGCTCGCGCGATCGTTAATCAGCCAGATCTTTTAATCGCCGATGAGCCGACGGGTAACCTTGATCCGATCAATACCTTTGAGATTGTGGAGATTTTGCGTAAAATTAACGACATTGGCACGACCGTGATCATGACGACTCACAACAAGGGGGTGATCGATATGTTGGGCAAGCGAGTGATTACGATGGAAAAGGGCAAAGTGACGCGCGATAATAAAGAAGGTAAATATATTTTGTAATATGTTAGTTACGACTTTAAAACGAATTTTCCGCTGGGGTTTCCTTAATTTTTGGCGGTCGGCCGTGGTCTCCTTGGCCTCGGTGGTGACGATTACCGTCACGCTCTTTGTGATCGGCGGACTCTATTTGGGCGCGGCTTATCTTAATTCTTCGCTGGCCGAAGTGCAGAGTAAGGTGGATATTAGCGTCTCGATGAAGCCGGATGCCGCCGAGAGCGACGTGGCGGCGCTTAAGAAGTCGATCGAGACTTTGCCCGAGGTGAGTGAGGTGACCTACAGCTCTCGCGAGGCCGAGCTCGAAGATTTTCGTAAGCGCAACGAGAACAACGTCTTGATCATCCAATCGCTCGACGAGGTGGGCAATCCTTTTGGCGCGCGTCTCAATATTCGGGCCGTTGACCCGGCACGTTACGAAGCGATCGCTGATTTTTTGGAGAGTGATAGCGCCCTCTCAGACTCCGGCAAAACGATTGTTGATCAAATCAGTTTTAAAAAGAATGTTGTTGATAAATTGGTTAAGCTGATTGCCACGGCCCACACCATTGGCTGGGCGGTGATGTTGGTGCTCATCTTTGTCTCCGTTATCGTTACCTTTAACACGATCTCGCTTGCGATCTACATCTCGCGCGAAGAGATCGCGCTAATGAAGTTGGTGGGCGCGGGCGATAATTATGTTCGCGGGCCATTTATTGTTGAGGGCGTGATCGCGGGCGGCATCTCGGCTTTTTTGGCTCTCCTCTTTTTGTACCCCGGGGTGTTGTGGGTTCGCAACGAGACGATTGGCGTCTTTGGCGGCCTTAATCTCGTTTCCTACTTTCTCGAAAACTCGATTATCTTGTTGGGCCTCTTGTTGGTGGTGGGAATCTTTCTGGGCGTCGTTTCCAGCTTCCTCGCGACGCGCAAGCATCTGAAAGTCTAGAATATGGCACGGCACAAATACATCTTTGTCTTGGGCGGAGTGATGTCGGGAGTCGGCAAAGGCGTCACCACCTCCTCGATCGGCAAAATCCTCGCCGCTCGAGGTTTTTCTATTAACGCGATGAAGATTGATCCGTATCTTAACGTCGATGCTGGCACGATGAATCCGATTGAGCACGGCGAAGTTTTTGTGCTCGATTCGGGACTGGAGTGTGATCAAGACATGGGCAATTATGAGCGCTTTTTAGACACGAGCATCCCGCCAGAAAATTACATGACTAACGGCATGGTTTATAAATACGTGATCGACAAGGAGCGGGCGCTCGGCTACGGCGGCAAGTGCGTCGATCCAGTGCCATATCTTTCGGAAGAGATTTTGCGTCGGATTAGACTCTCAACCGAAAAGACTAAGTCGGAGATCACGCTGGTGGAGATTGGCGGGACAATTGGCGAGTATCAGAACGCGATCTTTGTGGAGGCGGCGCGCATCCTTAAGTTGCGGCATCCGGAGGATGTGCTTTTTGTGTTGGTGAGTTATTTGCCAGTGCCGAGCAAGATTGGCGAGATGAAGACTAAGCCCACGCAGTACGCCGTCCGGACAATGAATAGTTATGGCGTCCATCCCGACATCATCATTGCGCGCAGTGATCGGCCGCTAGATAAAAAGCGCAAGGAGAAGATCGCTTTTGCTTGCAATGTGCAGTCGGAGAGTATTATTTCGGCGCCAGATGTGGAGAGTATTTACGACATTCCGCTTAATTTTGAAAAAGATGATCTTAGCACCACGCTTCTGCGTCGACTCAAACTTCGGCCCAAGCAGACCGATTTGGCTGACTGGCGGGCGATGGTGGCGCGGCTTAAGGCAGCCAAGGCCGAAGTCCGCATTGCCGTCGTCGGTAAATATTTTAAGACTGGCGACTTCGTCCTCTCGGACGTCTACATCTCGGTGATCGAGTCGCTTAAGCACGCGGCGACTAAGTTGAGTAAAAAGTTGGTGCTGGAGTGGCTCGACTCTGGCGATTACGAAAATGGGTCAGGCGCGCTCGGGGAGTTAGAAAAATATCACAGCCTGGTGGTACCGGGAGGTTTTGGCGATCGTGGCGTGGAGGGCAAGATCAGGGTGATCCAGTATGCTCGTGAGCACGGCATCCCATATTTCGGTCTTTGCTACGGTATGCAGTTGGCGGTGATCGAATATGCTCGCAACGTGGCGGGGATGCGTGGCGCGCACACCACCGAAGTTAATCCCGAGACCAAGTATCCGGTGATCGACATTATGCCCGAGCAGAAAAAGCATTTGCGCGAGGGCAACTTTGGCGCGACGATGCGACTCGGCGCTTATCCGGCTTGGGTGCGCCGGGGCACCTGGGCGCATCGCGCCTACAAGAGTGAAAAGATCAGTGAGCGCCATCGCCACCGTTACGAAGTTAATCCCGAGTACGTTAAGGCGATCGAAGAGGCTGGACTCGTTTTTTCGGCCACGTCGCCGGATGGCCGCTTGATGGAAATTGCCGAGCTGCCAGTGAGCCAGCATCCATTTTTTGTGGGCGTCCAATTCCACCCGGAATTTAAATCTTCGCCCCTTAATCCTCATCCCTTGTTTGTGGAATTTATCCGCGCCGCCAGTGCCCGCTCCCGCCGCGTTGGCAAGGAATAGTCGCTGTGTTAGGGTGATTTGAGATTTTGATTTACAAACCCCTTACCTCGAAAGGAGGGCTAGTGTGGGATACGGAAAACATAACGGTCGGGCCCGAACAATTTCTAACTGGCCGTGCTGGACCGGTTTGGCTGCTCCCATTAGTTTACCCTTTGAAAATTGGGCCTTTTGGAACAGTCTTTTGCCGGTGGATCGACGATTAGATTGCATGGCGGGAAAGGAGGGTGGGTGGTTTCTTTTTGCTCGCTGTCAATATGTTTACAGTCTTAATCGGCAAGTGATTTGTAATGTGATTGGAATGGGACGAGACAGTATGTTGTATTGCGAGGCGCGCGTTGATCTTGGTTTAACCCTGCCTGTTAGGTTGAGCCGGGCTGAGTCTTTGCCGGTTAATAGGTGGCGCGAAATGGCGCGCGCGCTCTATCAAAGGCAACTGCTTAGGGCCCAAAAGGGGGAGTGGATGTGGGAAGATTGAGGTTGCCCCAGCGCATTGGCGCTGGGGTTCTTTATTTGATTTTGGCCCCAAAAAACGTATAATCTGGCTGTGCTTTGCCGGATCGTCTAATGGTAGGACATCGCCCTTTGGAGGCGAGTATCTTGGTTCGAGTCCAAGTCCGGCAACCAGAACGCTATAATTTTTTCATGGCAAAACAACTTTCTCATGCCATATTTGCTAATGGTTGTTTTTGGTGTACGGAAGCAGTATTTAAGAGATTGAAGGGCGTAATGGACGTTGTATCTGGATACACTGGCGGCTTAACGGAAAATCCTACTTATGAGCAAGTCAGCTCGGGCCAAACCAGACACGCCGAAGCCTTAAGGGTAACTTATGATCCAGCAGTTATTTCTTATGGGGATTTGTTGGCGGTATTTTTTAATACTCATGATCCCACCACTTTAAATCGGCAAGGTAATGATGTGGGTACCCAGTATCGCTCAGCAATATTTTATGGCTCGGACGAGGAGGGGCATCAGGCGCAAAAGCTGATCGAGGAGCTTAATGATGGTGGCGCTTATGATTCTCCGGTGGTCACGGAAGTTGTTCCGTTGTCCAAGTTCTACGAGGCGGAAGAATATCATCAGGATTATTACGATCGTCACAAAGATCAACCTTATTGTCGTTTGGTTGTTGCCCCCAAGTTGGAGAAGTTGCAAAATCGGTTTGCTCAATTAATTAAGTAAAAATTATGGACGAACAAGAAATCAAAAAACGCTTAACGCCTGAGGAGTACCGCGTATTGAGGGAGAAGGGGACGGAGCCGCCCTTTTCCGGCAAACTGCTTCACGAGGAGCGGACGGGCACTTACAATTGCAAGGTTTGTGGTAATCAACTATTTAATTCAGAGGCCAAATTCGATTCTGGTACCGGTTGGCCCTCATTTGATCAGGCGATACCTGGTTCAGTTAAGGAAGTTTCCGATTCTTCTCATGGTTTGGGGCGGATCGAGGTCGTTTGCGCTAAGTGTGGTTCGCATCTCGGTCATTTATTTGACGACGGGCCGACGGCCACGGGCAAGCGTTATTGTTTAAATTCCGTTTGTCTCGATTTAGAACTATAATAGACTCATGACAGCCAAACGCTGGGCAGTGCTGATTGGTTTTATTGTTCTCTCTCAATTGGCGGGCATTATCGGCTCGGTGTTTACGGTGCCGGCAATCGACGCCTGGTATGCCGAGTTGGTTCGTCCAAGCTTGGCTCCACCCAACTGGCTCTTTGGACCCGTGTGGACGATCTTGTATGTTTTGATGGGTATCGCGGCTTTCGTAGTTTGGCGAGTGGGTACCGATCGCGCGCGGGTACGGCGGGCTTTGGTGGTATTTGGCGCTCAGCTGATTTTAAACACGCTCTGGTCGATTATCTTTTTCGGTTGGCAATCGCCGGGCTGGGCCTTGGTCGAGATTATCTTTTTGTGGCTGGCCATCGCGATGACTATCTCACTGTTTGCTCGAGTCTCCGGTCGTGCGGCTTGGCTCTTGGCGCCTTATCTGGCTTGGGTCACTTTTGCCGGCTATCTTAACTATTCAATTTATGTTCTCAATTAATTGGCTGGATTTTTTGGGCTTGTTTGGTTTGCTTGGTGGGATGGTGATTGGCTTGGGGGCGGTAACGGTGATCGATATTCACGGCCTCTTGGGGCGACGCTCGACTTACTGGACGGAGGCGACGACTCGGACGCACAAAGTCACTAAGCCGTTGATTTGGTTGGGAATTTTTTTGGCGCTGGCCGGTGGCGCGATCTTTTTTCGCCAGGAGAGCGGGCCCGTGCCGTTGGTGCTGGGATTAATTGCCGTCGCTTTAATTCTCAATGGTTTGTTTCTGTCTTTTCGCGTTAGCCCGTATCTTTTGGTGCGCGAGCGGGCGGGACGTTCGGCGGAACTTTTACCTGCCAGTTGGCAGCGTCGGATCGCCCTGGGCTTGATCGTCTCTGATCTCGGTTGGTGGGGCGGCTTGGCGATTATTTCCTACTACTTAGTTTTTAAATAAAAAGAAAAAGCCCCGGACAAGGTTGTTGTCCGGGGCGGTGGTGGTTTCGTTTAGAAACCTGGTTAGTCTGCTTTCTTGGGTTGGTGGATTCGCAGCTTGTCGCTGTTGACGATCCAAACCACGACGGTATGGGTCAGCGCGTCCAGAATCTGTTTCTGGATCAGCCGATTTTCTTCCGGCATGGCGTAGAGCGTGAGTGCTTGCATAGCCACCTGTTCTTGGAGGCGCATTAGGGCCGTGTCACTTTTTTCTTCACAGAGCAGCCACGAGGGATGCCGAGTGTTGAAGGTGAGTACGCCTTCTTGCGGGTCGAGTTTCCACAGGTCTTTCATTCCCTGCAGAGCCTCGTGGGAAAATTGGAGGCCGAAACTGGAACGAGACACCAGTCGTCG
The DNA here is from genome assembly GCA_964444555.1 of uncultured Candidatus Saccharibacteria bacterium. GTDB lineage: Bacteria > Patescibacteriota > Minisyncoccia > Phycocordibacterales > JACOZG01 > CAYUHC01. The sequence goes on from CAYUHC010000009.1 coordinate 7,942, forward strand.
TCGTTCGCCTTTGGGTCCGGCCACGGTCAGTGGCACGTGACCCGTTTTTTCGGTCTTCGGCTCCTGGGGAGTCCTAGGATTGCTTCCGTCGGGTTCTTCGCGAGTCCGGCCGGCTCCGCCACCCACCGAGATGGATGGTTTTTCCTGAACGTCGCCAACCTGCTTTTTGGGCGGGGTGACGTGTCCGTCGCCGATTGTTCCGCGCTTAAATGCGCGGAGAACCGAAAGGAGGTGAGCGTGAGTCGGGAGACGAAGAATTCCCTCGAGCACTCTTAGAGACCGGAGCCCCAGTTTTTGGTACCGCTCTTCCTTGCGGCACTGCTTCGCTTCGGTAAAGTGAGCAGCGCCGTGTTTGTGGTACCACTCTTCGATCGCGACGCAGAGGTCGAGGAAGGCGTCGTTCTTCTCGAAGGTTTGTCGATTCGGATGGAGCTGGACCTTCTCGGAGATAATTTCGCCTTCGAAGACCCCAGAGGACAGTGCGTTGACCACTTCCTCTGTCAGTAACCCGCTCGAGCGAACGAGAAAATGGAAAGGAAATCGGGAGTCGTCCCGAGTGCTTCCCATTAGAATCCTTCCCTCGCGACCGTTTTTTGACGGGCGGGCGATGAAGAGGCGGAAAGTGGTTTTGCCGGCACTGGCGGTTTCGATAACTGTCTCTGCCAGCTTGGTACCGCGGAACTCCGAGGCGGCTATTTCGTGCCAGTCCCGGTGGGGTCCCTTTTGGGGACTGTAAGAGACGGTGATTTTGACCTTGTTCTTGCGCATCACTGCGCCGAATCGGTCAAGGATTGCGCCGATCAGTTCTTCGGGATCAACGCGCCCAATGATTTTGTCCTCGGTCACGTCGAAGAGGGAAACTTCCGTTCGCCATTCAACTGATTGAAGACTTGGGGAGTTTTTATCTAACGTGATGTGGGACAGTAGTCGAGGAGTGGGGATGGTGATCGATTCTCTTTGATTAAACAGACGGTTAGTCTCCAGTATCCACCGGAGAAACCCGTGCTGTTTTGGGTACGGGCAAGAGGTGAACGTAAATCGTTTACATTTGCCCAGAGGAGAAATCAGACCAACACCGAATTGACCGATGCTTCCACGACCTTTTCGTCCTGGTTCGGCCACTGACTTTAGGGCCGTCTCGAACTTTTCGGTCGAGGCGCCGGCACCATTGTCGCGGACGGAGATGAATCTGGATTTTTCGTTAATCTTAATCCAGATCCGATTCGCGCACACGTCAACGTCTAAGGCGTTTTGCACGATTTCCAGTATGACATCGTGCAGAGTTGGGTAGATCCCAGCGAGTTGCTTAAGGGCCATACCCTGGTTGATTTTAATCATCACATCTTTTGTGATCATTCTGCCTGTCTCCTTTTCCTGTTCCTATTCCTTATTGCCGTGTTTGGAGTTGGGCTCGCGCCGTCTCTCCGCAACACTCATTGAGAACGTTCGACAGCTCGAACACGTTGTGCGACAGGCCAACTTTGGTTAACTGTCGCAGCATGTGTCGGTCACGGGCGGAGAATTCTTCCGAGGCTACTCGCGTCGCCAGTGGCGTCGCGGCATTGATGAGTTGTGCCAGAAGAAGAATCTCGGGACGAGAATCGCTTTGCAGATTCCCGGTCGTGCTGGGGGTGCCATTTTCCGGCTTGGGGGCCGAAGGCGTGGAAGTTGTCGTCTCGGTTTTTTGTTGGGTGAGAACAAGTCCCAGGTCCTCCAGACGGTTCCGGAGATTGGTCATCCGGCGTTCTCTTTCGGCAGCATATTCTGCTGCCAGAGTGGCGATCGTTTCCTGTCGCTCGTTTGACGATGGTTGTCTTCCGCGCAGCAGGTAGGTCGATACTCCGTTTTGACGTATGCCGAGTCGTTCGGCGACTTCGGCCAGGGAAATTGCTCCCAAGCCGATGGCTGTGCCCAGTTGCTCAATGCTTGGGCTTGTCTGGGGCAGGTCTGTGAGTTCGTAACCGGCCGCCGTCAAGAACATCCGCATTTTGAGCTGATTTTCCCCATTGGGGATACGCAGCTCCTGGAACCACCACTTCCCAATAAGCTCCGAGAGCCCCAAGAGGGGACCAATGGCGTTACGAACCTCGAACATCCTTTTGCTGGATCCCGAGAGGAATTGTGACCCGAAGTGTCGGGCGCATTCCTCGATGCCTCCCTTAAACTTCATAATTTTCTCCTTTTCCTTTTTCCTATTCCTCGAGGACGATGGGGCGAGCCACATTAGCTCGCCACCCTCCGTCAAACAGCTGAATTTCAGCTAGTTCAACGACTTGGCCGCGCTGGGGGGAGATGGAACTTGCCCACTGCCCGAGATTGAAGGTGACATCTTGATTTTGATGTCTCCCTTCTCGAAAGTAGGCCAGAGCATGCCCCCTGAAAACCTGACCAATGGTGGCCTTATGCCACTTCAAGATCTCCTTTTCCTTAGCCACATTTATGGCCTCCATTATAGGGTTGATGAGAAAACAGACTGTCAAAGTCCTGTATGCCCCAACAACATAGTTGGGGCGCCGCTTGCATTAATAACACTTTTATTGTAGTTTGTAAAGCGGTCTTGAGAACCTTGAAAGGGGGTGATCATCATTGGTTCCGTCCCAGCGAATTCTGAGGGAGTGATGGCCATTGTCAAATGTGTTGTTTCGGAGTCTCCCAACGGACCCTACGGGGTTGCCAAGACGTCAGGAGTTTCTGGCACAATTACCTTTTCCCGTGCCGTGTGGCAGGGAAAGTGGCCCGTAAAACCGGGGACGTATGTTTTTCTGTCTAAGTTGGAAAAACGACGCTCTGGTTGGCGGGCCGGTTTTGGACGACTGTGGCAGTTGTCCGATGAGCAAGGTCGGGCTTGATCTTTTGATTAGCCCCGACCCAAGCAGTCCCATGATGGGACAAGGAGAAGGTGTATGGATCGTAACAAGATCAAATCAATTTTGGTCGAACGGCTGGAGAAGTCGTGTCGCGCGTATCAAGAACGCGAGAGCGCGATGCGAAAGAAGCTGGCAGAGGAGCGCGAAGGCCTGAATCAGGCTTTTGGAAAAGAGATCGTCGACGCGGTGTTGCGCGAGCTGGCTGGGGAAAAGGCTGCGGTTCAATCCTCGGCGACCAAGAGCGTCAAGGTCGTCTCGTCGACGGCCGTTTCTGCCAAGAAGCCGTCGGTTCCGGTTCGTCGGCGACGTCGTCGGAAGTCAGCCCGTCAGGGTAACCAGCTGAACTTCAGCGAGGTGCGGGATCGAGTGCTGGGCGCGGTTAAGCTGCTCCCACCCAACTCTCAGATTACTGCGGCCGACATGTCCGCTGCGGTGTCGAGGGGTGGATTGAGGGTTGATCGCAACCACGTGTCGCTGGTGCTTTCGAAGGGGCTCGAGGGACTCGAGAAATTGGCCCCGGTTACCAACCCCAAGACGGGCAGGAAGCTGAATTCCTACTTGGTTCCCCAACCCGAGGCGGTGGTTCTCCAGAACACCGCCTCCCCGAAGTAAAAAAGTGGCTAGAGCCACTCAAGCCCGCCCCGGTTTATCTGGGGCGGTTTTTCTTTTGCTATAATGATCTTATGGATTCAATAATCAATTACTGGGCGGTGATCAGTTGCGCGCTGGTGGCGATGGTGGTGGGGGCGATGTGGTATGGACCACTTTTTGGTCGAGCGTGGCTTAAGGTGATTGGGGCAACGGCAAGCGACCTGGCCGCTCTACGCCATTCAATTTTTACTCACCTGTTTCCAGGCTTTCGTTTTGACTCATTACGTCCGGCTCGGACTCGGCGGGGTGGAGAGCGCGCTGTGGATCTGGGCTGGCTTCATTATGCCCACCATTGCGGGAACGGCGATGTGGAACAATGATTCGCGTCAGGTGGCGATGGCGCGCTTTCTGATCCAGTCGGGCTACCAGTTGGTGATCTTTATTATTTTCGGCTTGATTCTAACTTGGTGGTGATAGAAAATGTTAAAAAAGATTTTACCCTTCTTAGCAATTGGTCTCATCATTTTTGGCGGTTGGTGGTTTGCGCGCCAGTTAACGCCTTTTGTGAGCGAGGGCTTGGGGGTTCGCTTTGGCTACCCAGCGTCATACGAGGTGACGGAGTTGGCGGGCACCGAAGGGGAGAGCCGCCTCTTTGGCTTGGTCTTGCTTGTGCCCGAGGTGGTTGGTCCGACGCCGATGGAGGGTCCAACGGCCATTACGATTGATCGGTTTAAAAATCCGGAGCAGTTGAGTTTGCGCGATTGGATCTTAATGTCTCCCGCGGCCAACTTTCAGCTTTCGCCAACGGGTGAATTAGCGACGACGACGGTAGCGGGCCAGCTGGCCTATCGCTGGCGGTGGTCAGGTTTGTACGAAGGGGAGAGTGTGGCTTGGATTAAGTCGGAGTCGCCCGAGGTGTTGGTGGCTTCGGTAACTTGGCTTGAGCCCACGGACCAAATTAAGTCTGATTTTGAGTTGATTCTCAAAACGATTAAATGATTGCTATACTACGTTTATGAATAATAAATTTTGGTCAATTCCTTTCGCGGTGCCGGCAACGATTGTGGGCATTTCTCTAATGCTTTCGGCGGTAGTGGGAGCTTATACCTTTTATCGCGTCCGCTCTTTTGATAACTCTTTGTCGGTGGTTGGCTCAGCCAAGCAGGCGGTGATGGCCGATTCGGCCAAGTGGCAATCGAGCGTCTCGCGGATTGTGCCGGCCGGACAACTTCAAAGTGGTTATACTCAACTGGCGCGGGACGCCGCGGTGGTCATTGATTTCTTAAAGAAAAATGGCGTCAGCGACGAGGCTCTAATAGTTTCGCCCGTGTTTGTGGAGGAGCGTTACGATTACAACAATCAAGGTCCTCGCGAATATACTTTGCGTCAAAACTTAACAGTCGAATCTAAGGATGTTAATCAGATCGCGGATTTGGCCAAACGGGCCAGTCAGTTGATCAATCAGGGCGTCTTCTTTTCTCCTGGTCAGCCTGAGTATTATTATTCTGGTTTAGCGTCGTTGCGTGTCTCCTTGTTGGCGGATGCGATTAGAGATGCTCGAGCTCGAGCGGAACAGTTGGCCGTTTCTAGTGGTCAGCGAGTGGGCGCCCTTAAGTCGGCCGCCAGCGGTGTGGTGCAGGTGCTTTCGCCTAACTCGATTGATGTGAGTGATTATGGCCAATACGACACGAGCAGTATTGCCAAGGAGGTGATGGTGACGGTGCGCGCCAGCTTTGTGGTTCGCTAATCATGAAGACGCCAGAGACTTCTTGGGGTGGGGTAGCTGATTGGTACAACCAATTACTCTCGACGGATGAGGATAGTTTTCAGCGTCGGGTGATTTTGCCCAATCTCTTGCGTCTAGTGGCACCCAAAGCCGGCTTGCGCGTGCTCGACTTGGCGTGTGGTTCGGGATTTTTCTCCCGCGAACTTTTGGCCGCTTGTCCTTCTCTGGCCCCGATTACTGCGGTTGATCTTTCGGCCGAGTTGATTGCTCTGGCCAAGCAGGCCGAGACAAAAAATATTTCTTATTTTGTAGCGCCGGCGCATAAATTAGGGATAGTGGAGAAGGCGTCGCAAGACGTGGTTATGAGCATTTTGGCCATTCAAAATATTGCAGAAGTCAAAGAAGTTTTTGCTGAAGTGCGTCGCGTTTTGGCGCCGGGCGGGCGGTTGCTTTTGGTTCTCAATCATCCTGCTTTTCGTATTCCCAAATTTTCGGCTTGGGGTTGGGATGAGGCGGAGGGCCGGCAGTATCGGCGTGTTGATCGCTATTTGTCGGAACAGCGATCCGAGATCCAGATGCATCCGGGGTCGGCGCCGGGCGTGACCACTCTCTCATTCCATCGGCCGCTCCAGTGGTACGCCAAACTATTGACTAATCAAGGATTTGTGATTTCGCGTTTAGAAGAGTGGGTGTCACATCGTGAGAGCCAGCGCGGTCCGCGACAGGTGGCTGAGGATCTGGCGCGCAAAGAAATTCCTCTATTCTTGTATTTGGAGGCACGGTTAGGGTAAAATCCAACCATGACTGATAAAATAAAAAATTATCTCGGCATTGCCGTGATTATTGCAGTGTTGCTTGTGGGGTTGGCGGCTTGGTCCTACGCCCGAACGTATGCTCGGACGGTTGAGCCATCAACTTATCGCAGTTTTTCCGTTATGGGTGAGGGTAAGTCGGTTGCTGTGCCAGACGTGGCGGAATTTAGTTTTAGCGTGATCACCGAAGGCGGCAAAGATTTAGCGGCCCTCCAGGCGGAAAATACCGCCAAGTCAGAGCGAGCCATCGCTTTCGTTAAGGGTCAGGGCGTGGCGGATGCTGATATTCGCACCGAGGGTTACAACGTGGAACCTCGCTATCAGAATTCTTATTGTGGCGGCGTCGTTTATGCTAATGGCGTGACGACCTGTCCACCAGCTTCGATCGTGGGCTACACTGTTAGCTTGCGCGTCGTTGTTAAGGTTCGGGACTTTGCTAAGGTTGGCAGTCTGCTTTCTGGTGTAGTCACCAATGGCGCCAACAGTGTCTCGCAGTTAGTCTTTACTCAGGATGATCCAACGGCGGCTCAGAGCGAGGCTCGTGCTGAGGCGATTGCTCAGGCCAAAGAGAAGGCTAAAGAGATTGCCAAGGCCGGCGGCTTTAAGGTTGGTCGTTTGCTCGGTATCGACGAGGGTGGCTACGGTTATCCTTATCCTTACGCCAAGGATGGTTACGGTGGGATGATGGAGATGTCGGTCGCTCAGACCGCCGCTCCTCGCGTCGCCGTTGAGCCAGGTTCTCAAGAAGTGAGAGTGACAGTTACTCTTCGCTACGAGATTGAGTAAGTCCCAACGTCTCTAAGAGTTTAGTTTTTTCCACAGGCCGGAGCTCTCGCGCAGAGCCCGGTTTTTGGTTGCCTAGTCGCAGGTTGGAGATGCGGGTACGAAGCAGGTCGGTGACTTGGAAGCCGAGCGCGGAGCACATTCGGCGGATCTGATGCTTTTTTCCTTCGCGCATGACGATTTTAAAAGTTCGGTCGTCGAGGATGGTCACCTCAGCTGGTTGGGTGTGATAACCTTCGATGTCGATGCCGGCGGAGAGGAGGCGGGCGAAGGAGGGCGAGAGATGTTTGTCGACTTCGACGACGTATTCTCGGGGGTGGCCGTATTCTGGATCAAGCAAACGGCTAGGCAGGCGGCGATCGTCAGAGAGCAAGAGCAAACCGCGCGACTCTTTGTCGAGGCGGCCGAGGGCTTGGAGCTCGGCGCCTTGCCAGGCGTAGACCTCCTTCATCTCCTCGCCGCGCGGCTTGTGGTAGAGCGCGTAGTGGTAAGTGGGGTCGGGGCGGCGCACTTCTATTTGGTCGCCGGCGGCGACCTGTTGGCCGAGCGCCGCCTTCTGGCCATTGACCCACACCAAACCCTTCGCGATCAGCTCATCAGCTTCGCGACGGCTAGCCAGGCCTAGAGTGGCCAGTCGTTTATTAAGCCGCTGAGTTTCTGGATCCTTCATGTGGCTAACTCTACTTTAAAAAACATCTTTTATCAACGAGAGTCAGCCGTTCTTCAGCTTGGATATTTTGATTGAGTGTGATACATTTGGGCCATGTTTTCTTTCTTGTTCAAGCGAAATAAAAAAACTCTTCACGTTACCGTTAAGAGAATCTCTCGTCGAGAGCTTAAGAAAAAGGTCGAGGAGGGTACTGCTCAAGCGATTCAGTATTATGGTCGCAGCTTAAAAAAGCTTGCCGAATTTGACCGAACCTAAAGAGATCCATTATTTGGATTCCGAACTTATGGAAGCGATGTGCCATAAGTTGGCTTGTAATTTGTTTAATACCAAAGATGATCCGATTGGTAAATTTGAGGAGCACGAGGTCAACTTATTAGATATCTCGTTAAAAGCGCCCCAGCAGACTTTCGATCAAAAGGATTTGCACCCAACTTTAGTTGATAAGGCGGTAGCTCTTTATTACGCTCTAAACAAAAATCATCCGTTTAAAAATGGCAACAAAAGAATTGCTCTGACTTCGCTGATCGTCTTTTTGTACATTAATGATTGTTGGTTACTCGTTAGTGTCGAAGAATTTTTGGCGGACGAAAAAGCTATTTAAGCAGCTCCTCAACCACGGCTTTTACATCGGCGCCGTCGGCTTGACCGCGAGTTTCTTTGACGACGGCACCGATCACCTTACCCATATCGGCTTTAGTCGCACTCATGGCGGCAATTACGCCTTCGGCCACTTTTTTAATTTCTTCGCGAGGCATCGTGGCTGGTAAATAGGTCTCGACGTAGGCGAGTTCGGCCTGTTCGCTCTCGGCTAAGTCACTTCGGCCGCCGGCGGTAAATTGGGCGATGGCGTCTTTGCGTTGCTTGGCCAGTCGTTTGATGACGGCAGTGGCCTCTTCGTCGGTGAGGATCTGGTCGGGCTTGTAACCCTTGGTGACCGCCTCGTTCATAAAGGCCGAGATCAAGCCGCGGATAACCGTGAGTTTAACCGAGTTCTTCTCCTTCATCGCCTCTTTAATGGCGTTTTTAATCGTTTCGTGTAGCGTCATATCTTAGACTATAGCAAATGGTATAATCCGGGCAATGTCGGAGGATCAATTTGAGCAACATTACCAACGCCTTAATCCCGCTCAACGTCGTGCCGTCGATCTGATTGATGGTCCGGTGATGGTGGTGGCCGGGCCGGGCACGGGCAAGACGCAAGTGTTGACTTTGCGGATTGCCAACATTTTGCGTCAGACCGACACGCCCGCCGACGCGATCTTGGCTCTAACTGTTACTAATGCTGGCGCTCATGCGATGCGGCGACGATTGGTGTCGCTGGTGGGGAGTCGCGCTTATCGGATCCCCATCCACACCTTCCATAGTTTTGCTAACGAGCTAATTAGACGTTATCCCGAAAAATTTCCTCGGATTGTGGGCGCCATTAACGCCTTGCCGATTGATCAGATCCAGATTTTGGAGGAGGCGATTTTGGAGAGCGAGCTTACGCTCCTCCGGCCTTATGGCGATCAATTCCACTATCTCTTTCCGGTTCAGCAAGAAATTGATCGCCTCAAGCGCGAAAATGTTAGCCCCGACGACTTGCGCGCGATCGTGGCCCTAGAGCAAAAGGCGCTCGAGAGCGTGCCGGATTTACGTCACGAGAAAGGGGCCTATGCCGGCCAGATTAAGGGTAAGTATCAAGTTTTGCGGACCAACATTACCAAAGCCGAGGAGCTAGTCCGACTGTACACGGCTTACGAAACCAAGCTGGCCACTCGTCGTCTCTACGACTTTGGCGACATGTTGCTTGAGGTTAACCGCGCCTTAAGTGAGGACGGGGATTTTAGACTCCAGATCCAGGAGGAGTATCAATACGTTTTAGCCGACGAGCACCAAGACGCCAATCAATCACAAAATCGTTTGTTGGAGTTGTTATCCAGCTTCCACGAGCATCCAAATTTGTTTATTGTCGGCGATGAGAAGCAGGCCATCTTCCAATTTCAGGGAGCGTCGCTAGATAACTTTAATTATTTTAAAAAACTTTTTCCTCAAGCGGCGCTAATTACGTTAAAGGATAATTATCGTTCGACCCAACTTATTTTAGACGCGGCTCAGAGCGTGATCGGTAAGAGCCAGGCCTTGCCGGCTGAGAGCTTGTCGCCTTTGGTGGCGCGTTCCGAACGAGCGTCGCTACCGATTAGGGTTAGATCATTTACCAAACCAGCTCACGAACTGCTGTATTTGGCGGAAGAGATCAAGTCTAAGCTGGCCGCCGGTGTGTCGCCCGAGCAATTGGCCGTACTCTATCGCACTAATGGCGACGCGCTACCAATCATTGATTATTTTGAGCGGGCGGGGATCCCGTTCGTCGTCCGCTCAGACTCTAATATTCTTGAAGATATTGAAGTGCAAAAATTAATTGTTCTCTTGCGAGCGATTAATGGTTTTGGCGACGATCGTTTGTTGCTTGAGTTTTTGCATCTCGACTTTGTGGCGGTGGATATTTTGGAAATTTATGCTTTGCGCGAGGAGACCACTGGCGGTTCGCTCTGGCAGCGCCTGCGAACTAGTCGCAAAAAGAAGTTAAAGTCCTGGTCGCAAAAGTTGGAGCGCTGGGCGCGCCTGGCCGCCAATCAGAGTTTTTTGGATCTGTACGCGGTGGTGGTGCGGGAGTCTGGTTATTTAGAGCATGTGTTAGGTTTGCCTGAGGCGCAGGAGGTCTTGAGCAAATTGCACGCGCTCTATGATGAGGGAGTGGCGCTCTCGCGTAGCAACCATCACTTTAGGTTGGCGGACTTTATCCAATTTCTTAATCGGTTGGCGACGCATCATCGCGGGATCAAGACTCGTCAGGAGGCTGGGCAGAGTGGGGTAGAATTGATGACGGCTCACAAGTCTAAGGGTTTGGAATTTGATTACGTCTACGTGATTGGTGTTTCGGATAATGGCTGGGGTAGCCGTCGTTCGCCGCAATACTTTAAGATCCCGACGCGCGCCGGCGTGCCCACGGCCGCCGATCCGGTGGAGGATGAGCGCCGCCTCTTCTACGTGGCGCTCACCCGCGCGCGCTTGGCCGTCGCGCTTAGCTATTCTTCGGAGGGATCAGATGGTCGGCCGCTCTTGCCCAGTCAGTTTATTGAAGAGTTGGATCCCAGTCGTTTGGCTTGGGAGTCGATGGCCGAGTGGGAGGCCGCGGTCCGTCCTGAGCGTAATTTGATTTTTACGCCGCGGCAATATCAGGGCGCGTCAATTTTTGACCCAGCTTATTTGGCGGGCCGCTTTCGCGAGCAAGGTCTCTCGGCGACGGGGTTAAATAATTATTTACGTTGTCCACTTGATTACTTGTTTACTAATTTGTTGCGCGTTATCCAGATCCGCAATCGTCATACGATGTATGGCACGGCGATCCATGGGACGCTCGAAGATTTTTTTAATCGTTATCGCGAGGGCGGTGAGGTGACTGTTGAATCGTTGTTGGCCAGCTTTGAGCGCTTGGTCCAACACGAAGCTTTTTCGGAAAGAGATTTGGCGGCGGCGCAGGTGCGGGGTCGGGAGGCGTTGGCGGGCTGGTTCCAGACCTGGTCTGCTTCGCCAACGGGTGGTTGGCCACGATCAATTCTTAACGAATATAAGATTCCTGGTTGCCATCTCACGCCCGATCTAAAATTGGTGGGCAAGATCGATAAGATTGAATTTTTAAGTCCTGAGACGGTGCAGATCGTGGATTATAAAACAATGTCGCCCAAGAGTCGTAACGAAATTTTGGGCACGACCAAAAATTCGACCGGAGATATTTATCGTCAGTTGGTGTTCTATAAAATTTTGATCGAAGAGTGCGAGCGCGGACGTTTTAAGGTCGCCAGCGCGATGGTGGACTTTGTCGAGCCAAGCGAGAGTGGCAAATTTAAGCGCGAAGCCTTCGAAATTCCGCCCGCCGATGAGGCGACGGTCCGTGAGTTGCTTGATCGGGTGGCGGGGGAGATTGTTTCGGGCGAATTTGTTAAGCGGGGCTGCGGCGAAAAGGATTGCTTGGGCTGCCGCCTCAGCCGAATGATGAAATAATGGCTCAACTGGGCCGTTTTATTGTTAAAGTACTAAAAATACTTGACAAGATTTTTGTATGTGCTATGCTGGTAGCAGCTTGAAATGGACGACAAAGCAGGGCAATCGGGCCCGGGTCGTTTATTTGAAATAGGGTGCAGGTTCCTCAGGTCAGCGGAACTGCTTGCATCGTATCGGAAGGGCTTAGTCCCAAGTAAGTCTGACAAATCGCGTCGGCAGTTATATTCTCCCGTAGTCTCGCTAGTGAGATTGTGATCGATTAGTAGCTAGCGAGAGAGGAGCGCGAGGATCGTTGAATCGATGCCTGTCGTGGAGTTTGGTTGATTGTCCACGCCAGCGTATTAAAAGGGATAGTTGTTCTCAATCAGTCTTTACTCTTCGACTTATCTGGGTAATTAGAGAGATTATAATCAGAATAAGTCGAGGGGTGAGTCAAATCGTGTTCGAATCTCTCTGGGTAGCGAGAACGTTGGTCTAGATATCGCTAACCACCTGGCCATGTTAAGACCTGCAGAAATCCTCAATTGAGGTCCCCGCGCGTAGCCAACGGCGGGGTTTTCTTTTTGTAAAAATTAGCGCGTATCCTTTAGTTTGCTGGCGACGGGGATCATCGCGAGGAGGATTAGGCCTAGGCCGAAGTAAATATTTTGGAGTGGCATCACTAGGAGAGCGGTGGTGGCGAGGACGGGAGCAATCACATAGGCCAGCGGATAGGTCGCGCGCGAGAGAAAGATGGTATTGATGTCGCCACCGTCAATTTGTTTAAAGAGATAAGATTCTTTCATCATTTCGATCGTGGCCGCTCCGACTCGAGTGGCAAAGAGCATTATTGCCCACACGAAGGCAGAATCGGTGGTTAAGAAGGCGAGACTGCCAGTGCTGACTCCCGCGATCCCCAGACCAATAAGAAGCAATTCTTTTTCTCCTAGCGTGGTATCGGCAATCTGGCCTAAGACGAAGTCGATCAGCACAAAGGGTAGGAGCATGATGGTAAAAATTTTGCCGATGGTTAGCCAGTCAAAGCCGATCACGCGGTTGAGAAAGATTGGAGTGTAGATCACCATCGTGGCGTAGAAAAAGTTAAGCGCCAGATCTACCACCAAGATGCGACGCAGGGCGCTGGCCTTGGCGGTTTTGCCAAAGCTGATCCGGCGCAGAGTTTTAAGTAACGTAAAGCGCTCGTGGCGCGGATTTTTTGTTTTGGTGGCGGTGGTGGCCCAAATGAGGAGCGGGAGCAGGGCGGCAAAAGAAATTAGATAGACACTGCTAAAGCCGCTTTTGCCGACTAGGTAAGTGGCCAAGAGTGGCGAGAGTAGCCAGGCTAAGTTAACGAGAGTCAGAAAGAGCCCTCTGATCCGTCCGGTAATGGCGTGGGTTGAGAGTTGCTCAAGTTGGATGTCCAGGGTAATGGCCAAGAGATAGGAGGTCACCAAATACGCCAAGAGTGCCAAAATTGAGATGAGGGCGGAACTGGTGAGGGTGAGAGTAAAGAGTAGTCCGGCCACAATCGCACTTAGCCCGGCCAGAATTTTTCTCGGCCCGTAACGGTGGACTAGCTCGGTCAGCGCGATGGCGCTAATTAAGCTGACGATAGAGGCGGCGACGTAAAAGATCCCCACAAATTTTTCTGGAGCGAATTGATTTAAGAACGAGGAGTTGATGTACGCCGTCAGGGCCGAGCTGGCATTGAGAAAAAATCCACCTAAATAAATCGCGTAACGTAAACGTCGTTTAGTGGCGGGTGTTAAGGTCACCCTTTTATTATATTACACTTGCTCTACACCTCAATCAGGACGGGGAGGATAACTGGACGGTTGTGAGTTTTTTGGAAGAGGAAGCGACCCACTTCTTCGCGGACGACATTCTTAACGTAATCAAAGTTGATCGGATGCATCTGAGCGGTGGCCTCTTCGATTTTCTTTTTCGTGACCATGCGGACGTGACGCAAAAGATCTTGTGATTCTTTGAGATAAATAAAGCCGCGCGAGATGATGTCGGGCGATTTGCGAACCTTACCGGTTTTAACATCAATAATCGCGATGATCACAAACATACCATCTTGGGCGAGCATCTGGCGATCGCGAATGACGACTTCCTGGATGTTGTTGGTGCCGAGGCCGTCCACCATTACGAGCTTGCTCGAGGCGGTTTGCTTGAGGGGCGTGATCTTTTGACCATCATCAATGATGTCGATCACCATGCCGTCGTCGGGGATGACCACATTTTCTTCTGGAATACCATTTTCCACTCCTAACTCACCATGCAGGCGAAGTCGGTAATGATTACCGTGGACGGGGATGAGGAAGCGAGGTTTGAGTTTTTTGTGGAGCCACTCAATTTCGCCGCGATTGCCGTGACCGGACGAGTGGATGTAGACCTCGGAACTGCGATAGTGGACGATCCGCGCGCCTTGGCGGGCGATGTTGTCTTTGAGTTTTTCCACCGTGCGTTCGTTGCCGGGGATAATTGAGGAGGAGAGCACGACGGTATCGCCCGCCTTAAACTTGAAGGCCTTGTGCGTGCCGGTGGCCATGCGCATTAAGGCGGCAAACTCCTCACCTTGAGCGCCGGTGGCCAAGACCAAAATTTTGTTATCGGGATAGGAGCCAGATTCTTGAGCGGGGATGATCGTGTCCTTCTTGGGCTTAAGCATGCCGGCCAGTTGAGCCACTTCAATGTTGGTCTTCATACTGCGGCCCTCAACGACGATGTGGCGGCCATACTTTTCCGCAATCTCGATGACCTTGATGATACGTTCGAGTTGGGAGGCAAAGAGTCCGATCACTAAGCGACCAGAGACATTTTTAATAATTTCTTCCAAGCCCTTATGGACCTCTTTTTCTGGTACCGAAAAGCCGGGATTCTCAACGTTAGTCGAGTCGGCCATGAGCGCGAGGACGGGATAGTCGTCAAAGATTTTGTAAGAATTGAGTTCACGCTCGCTGGGGATGCCACCTTCGTGCTCGAGTTTAAAGTCGCCAGGGCAAACGATGCCGCCGTAGGGCGTCTCGACGATAATACCCATTGAGTCGGGGATGGTGTGAGTCACGCCAAAGAAGCGGATCGACAAATCGCCGAGTCGGATGCGACTATCATTTTCGATAATCTCGATCGGGAACTTGGGCAAGTGAGCAAATTCTTCTTGCCGCTTTTTAATCATGATCGCCGTTAGATTGCGCGTGTAGAGCGTGGGGTTGCCAAGCTTGGGCATGATAAAAGGAATGCCGCCGATGTGGTCGAGGTGGCCGTGAGTGACGATCATGCCCCGGATCCGCCCCTTATTTTCTTCGAGATAGGTGGTGTCGGGGATGATGTAATCAACGCCCGGCTGATTTTCGTCGGGGAACTGGAGGCCGGCGTCGATGACGATGATGTCGTTACCGAACTCGATGGCCGTCATGTTTTTGCCAATCTCCTCAACGCCGCCCAAGGTGATGATGCGGACGTTGCCGGGGATGAGCGCTGGCACCGTGCCGGTGCCAGCGCGCGAACGCTCCGGGGCGCGGGGACCGCGACCATTGCGGCCAGAACGAGGGGGACGATTGCGAGTAGACATAAGAATTAAATTAATTTACTGATTAAATATTTTCCAAATCCGATCGGTGGCGCTATACCAAGTATGGATGGCGGCAAAACGGTCAGACGCGGTGTTGGGTCGGGGAAAGGACACATTTTTAATTCGCGCGGGCACTAGATACACCAGGTCCGGAGCGTACAAGAAGGCGGCGGGTGCGTCCGCGGCAATCGTCTTGGCGATGCGGGCGTTAAGCTCTTCGCGCTCTTCCTCACTTGTCGTCGCGCGCATCTCGGCGAGCAATTTGTCGACGGCGATGTTGGTATAGAGCGCGATGTTTAGTCCAGGATCAAGTCGCTGGGAAGAATGCCAGAACGAAGCCAGGTCAGGCACTCGTCCCAAAACTTGACCAAAGAGCAAACTCTCATACTCGCGTGGTCGGATCACGTCTTGATTAAGATCGCCGAGCTCGTAAATTTTTAAGTCCACGGTGACACCCAACTTTTCCCAACTGGTCTTAACGAATTCGGCGGCCTCACGCAACTCAGGCGTCTCAGCCGTCGCCAAATTAAAGCGCAGAGGCACCGTCTCGTTTTTGATTTTCTTGCTCCACGATTCCGAGGAGGCATTCCAGGTCCAGCCGCCGGCAGTGAGTGTCGCTCGGGCTTGGACTAGCGGATCAGTACTGCTGGCCACGAGAGTACTGCTGGCGTTGATTGTGGGCAGAGGTTCGGTGGTCGGAAGGCCGTAGCCGTGCAGAACTTTTTCTACCAGCGCCTGGCGATCGATGGCTTGCGAGAGCGCGAGGCGGACTTCTTTTTGGGTAAAGACTTGAGACTTGTTTTGGTTAAAGAAGACGGCAAAAACTCGGGGCAGAGGTAGGTGCTTAACGTTGGCGCCACCCTCCTCTAAGGCGGCGGCGGCTCCAGCCGAGATGGCGCTGAGACTTTCGATCTCGGACTGCTGATAGGCCTCAATCAAGCTGGCCTCGCTAGGGTAAAAGGTGATGATCAGTCGTCGGAGATAAGGTCGGCCCAGAGCAAAGTTGTTAAAGGTGGCGAGTTCCATCTTGCGCGGGATACCTTCATCGTCGCGGGTGACTTTGGTAATGCGGTAGGGTCCGGAGCCGACGGGTGAGTTATTTAAATCAGTGAACGAGAATTGATCAATGGCCAAGTTAGACCAGAGATGCTCGGGCAAGATGCCCATCGTCGCTACTTCGAGAAAAGCGGGGTAGCGTTCTTTGAGGTGGAATTTAATTTCGTGATCGCTCACGACCTCCACTCGTACGCCCTCCCAGTTGGGTCGGCGAGGACTCTTGAGAAGTGGATCTTGAGCTTTGGCGATGGTAAAGGCCACGTCGGCGGCAGTGAGGGATTGGCCATCATGCCAGGTTAGATCAGAACGTAAGATAAAAGTATGAGTTAAACCATCCTCAGATACTTGGTGACTGGCGGCGAGGTCGGGAGTCAGTTCGCCCTCGGGCGTGGCGCGCATTAGTCCAGAATAGGTTAGAGCCGTTAGGTCGCGGTCGGCGTCAGAGATGGCGAGCAGAGGATTAATAAAGCGCGGCGTGCCCACAATCCCTTCGTGGAGTGAGCCGCCGGCGCTGGGCACCTCAACCGAAACGAGATTATTGATCTGCCACAAAAGTCCGATGACGGCGGCGACGAGGATGAGGCCTAGGCCAACAAAAAGTCGCCGCCGCGCTGGAGGCAGAGTCTGGAGGGCAGCGGCTAACTCGCTTTGCCGCTCGGCTGAAAGATTGGAGAAGAAGGGGATGGCCATTGATCGATGGCGAAAGTTTTAAGTCTAAATCTTAAGGTAATCGTTTAAAACAGAAGTTGAGCCAGACTGGTGAGGCCAAAACCGATACCGAGGATCACCGTCAGGATAAATAGATGTTTCTCGAGGCCGCGTTTGGTGTGGAAGACGCCGCCAGTGCTAGATCCGCCGAAGGCGCTACCAAGACCCTCGCTACTGCGCTGGATCAAAATAACGACTACCAACAGAATGGCTACCGCCGCGTGAATCCACGGGAGGATGTTGATGAGAGTTTCCATCTATGCCCGGGAGTATAACATGGTCGACAAAGAATGCAACTCGATTTGACGAAGCGCCCAGGGCCATTATAATGAAAGCCGCATTATTAGGTAATCTAAAAATAATATGAGCAAGATCAACATTAAGCCATTGGGTGATCGGGTGTTGGTTCTGCCTCTTTCGGCAGCCGAATTACAGCAGACCAAAAGCGGGATCATTATCCCGGAGACGGTGTCTAAAGAGCGGGGCGAGCAAGGGACGGTGGTGGCCGTTGGTCCTGGTCGGCTCACCGAAGATGGTTCGCGGATCGCGCCGAGCGTTAAGAAGGGCGATCGGATCATCTTCTCTAAATATGGACCGGACGAGATTAAGGTCGAGGGCAAAGAATACTTCATTATTAGCGAAGCCAACATTTTGGCCGTCATCGAATAATCGATTAACTAAAAGACACTATGGCAAAACAAATTCTGTACGGAGACGAGGCGCGGCAGGCGATTAAGCGGGGCGTCGACGCGGTCGCGAGCGCGGTAAAGATTACCATCGGCCCGAAGGGTCGCAACGTCATTTTGGATAAAGGTTTTGGGGCGCCGACGATTACTAACGACGGCGTTTCGATCGCGAAAGAAATTACGCTCAAGAATCGTGTTGAGAATTTGGGCGCGGAGATTATTAAAGACGTGGCGGGCAAGACTAACGACATGGCCGGTGATGGCACGACGACGGCGGTAGTTTTGGCTCAGGCGATTATTGAAGAAGGTTTTAAAAAGACGACGCTTGGCGCTAACGCCATGGGCGTCCGCTTGGGAATTGAGGCCGCCGCGCGAGAGGTAGTGGAAGCGCTCAAATCAATGGCTAAGCCAATCAAGTCGAGCGAAGAGATCCGGCAAGTCGCCGCAATCTCGGCCGAGAGCGAAGAGTTTGGCGCCATTATTGCCGAGGCGATTGAGAAGGTGGGCAAGGATGGCGTGGTGACGGTGGAGGAGTCACAGTCCTTTGGTGTCGAGAGCGAGTTGGTGGAGGGCATGCAATTTGATAAGGGTTACGTCTCGCCCTATATGATCACTGACTCGGAGCGGATGGAGGCCGTTTATAATGACGCGTCGATCTTGATCACCGATCGCAAGATCTCGTCAATTAAAGATATCTTGCCGCTATTGGAAAAGTTGGCGCAGACCGGCAAAAAAGAATTGGTGATTATTGCCGAAGACGTTGATGGCGAAGCTCTGCCGACCTTGGTGCTTAACAAGATCCGGGGCATTTTCCACACCCTCGCGATTAAGGCGCCGGGTTATGGCGATCGCCGCAAGGAGATGCTGGAGGACATCGCGGCGCTGACGGGCGGCCAACTAATCTCGGAGAGTCTGGGCCTTAAGATCGAGACGGTGGAACTTAAGCAGTTGGGCCGAGCGCGCAAGGTGGTGGCGACTAAGGATGGTACGACGATTGTGGGTGGCGCGGGCAAAAAGTCCGAGATTCAAGAGCGCGTGGCGCAGATCAAAACTCAGCTCGAAAATACGGAATCATCGTACGACAAGGAGAAGTTGCGCGAGCGCTTGGGCAAACTCTCGGGTGGCGTGGCGGTGATCCGCGTTGGCGCCTCAACCGAAGCGGAGATGAAATATTTGAAATTAAAAGTCGAGGACGCGGTGGAGGCCACCAAGGCGGCGATCGAAGAGGGTATTGTCTCGGGCGGTGGTACGGCGTTGGTGCGCGCGGGCGCGAAGGTTGGTAGCAAGACGCTCAAGCCCACTTCGGCAGATATTGCCGACGAGTTTGCCACCGGCGTTAAGATCGTCCTTAAGGCCCTAGAGGCGCCGCTCCGCCAGATTGCGATTAATGCCGGCAAGGATAACGGCGAGGTGATCGTCGAGAAGATTAAATCTGCCAAGGGTAATGAGGGTTATGATGCCAATGCCGACGAGATCGTGCCCGACATGTTTGCGGCCGGCATTGTTGATCCAGTTAAGGTGACGCGTACGGGTATCGAGCGCGCGGCGAGTGCGGCGGCCATCCTCCTCACCACGGAGGTGGCGGTGACGGATGAGCCAGAAGAGAAGGCGGCTCCCGGCGGCGGCCACGCTCATCCCGGGATGGGCCTCGATTACTAGTTAGCCCGTGGTATAATAAACACCATGAAAAAAACTTGGCTAATCATTTTGGTGCTCCTGGTGCTCGTGGGCGGTTACTTTTGGCTGACCTATAACTCGTTGGTAACAAAAAATGAGTTGGCGGATAGTCAGTGGGCGCAAGTGGAAGTGCAGTATCAGCGACGCTTTGATCTGATCCCTAATCTCGTGGCGAGTGTGCGCGGCTTTATGACCCAAGAGCAAACGATCTTTGATAACTTGGCTCAGGCGCGTACGCGTTACGCCGGCGCGACGAGCGTCAACGACAAGGCCTCAGCCGCTAGCGAAGTCGAGACTGGCCTAGCTCGTCTCTTGGTGGTGATGGAAAATTATCCCGCCCTCCGTTCGGTAGAAACTGTCCAGGGCTTGATGGCTCAATTGGAGGGAACGGAGAATCGAGTGAGTGTGGAGCGCAAGCGCTTTAACGACACGATCCGCGATTACAATCTGATTGCCAAGCGCTTTCCCGGTAGTCTGGTGGCCAGCTTGGCCGGCTTTGACGAGCGGGCTTACTTTGAGGCCGCCGAAGGTACTGACGTTGTTCCGGCCGTTAAGCTCTAAAAAATCATGACCACCACCTGGCGCTCGCGAGTGGTCGGCGGACTCGGCATCCTCGTGATGCCGATTTTGCTGTTGGCTTACCAAAGTCCCGGCGCGCCGCGGGGGATGGTCAGTGACTTGGCGAATATTATTGATGATGCCGAAGAGGCGGCGCTCGAAGCGGAGTTGGTCGCTTATCGTGAGCAAACCACCAACGAGATCGCCGTCGTCACCGTGCCCTCGCTCGGCGACGAGACAATTGAGACTTATGCTGTTGCCTTGTTTGAAGAGTGGGGCATCGGGATGAGTGAGCAAGATAACGGCGTCCTGCTCCTCGTGGCGCCAAATGAGCGAGAAGTGCGGATCGAAGTTGGTTATGGTCTCGAGGGTGATCTGCCCGACGCGACGGCCTGGAAGATTATTGATCAGATTATGTTGCCACTCTTTGCGAGCGATAATCTCTCGTTAGGCACAGTGGAAGGCGCGCGGGCGATCGTCACCACGCTCTCGGGCTCGGTGCCTCCAGGTCTGGTTGAGCCGCCGACGGATTGGGGAGAAGTTTTTGGCCAACTAGGGTTCGGATCTATCCTCTTCTTCTTTCCGGTTCTGGCGAGTATTTTGGGCAGTTCTAAGTCATGGTGGCTTGGTGGCGTCATGGGCGGAGTGGTGGGCTTTTTGTGGGCTTATTTTGGGCAACTGCCTTGGGTGGGAGTATTGGTGTTGGTAATCATTGGACTTTTGCTCGACCTCTTTTTCTCCTTGGTGGCGCAGAAGGGCGGCAAGGGTGGCGGACCGGGCGGCTGGATCATTGGTGGCGGCGGTGGAGGTGGATCGAGCGGCGGCTTTGGTGGCTTTGGCGGGGGATCGAGTGGGGGTGGCGGCGCCAGTGGACGGTGGTAAGATAGGCAAGCACGGAGAGGTGCGAGAGCGGTTTAATCGGCAGTCCTGGAAAGACTGTGTATCCGCAAGGGTACC
>CAYUHC010000010.1:0-24862 GCA_964444555.1 uncultured Candidatus Saccharibacteria bacterium
CGGATGCGGCATTAGTTTCAGCGGAGGGGGCTATCAAGGCTGGACAAGGACGAGCTCGGGTGACTTATCGTTTGCGGGACTGGGTGTTTTCGCGTCAGCGTTATTGGGGCGAGCCCATTCCGATGATCCACTGCGCCAAATGTGGCGCGGTACCAGTGCCGGAAAAAGATTTGCCCGTGCGCTTGCCGGAAGTGGAGCGTTACGAGCCGACGGGCACGGGCGAGTCGCCGCTGGCGGCGATCGCGGACTGGGTCAACACGACTTGTCCGACTTGCGGCGGTCCGGCTAAGCGCGAGACCAATACCATGCCGCAGTGGGCTGGTTCGAGCTGGTATTATTTGCGCTACCTCGATCCTAAAAATAATGACACGCTTGTTGATCCGGCGCGTGAGAAGTACTGGTCGCCGGTTGATGTCTACGTTGGTGGCGCGGAGCACGCCACTCGTCATTTAATTTACGCGCGCTTCTGGCATAAGTTTTTACACGACCTCGGCGTGGTGAGTGGACCAGAACCCTTTTTACGCCTCGAGCACGTTGGTTTGATCTTGGCTGAGGATGGCCGCAAGATGAGTAAGCGTTTTGGTAACGTCATTAATCCCGACGAAATTGTGGAGCGTTATGGCGCCGACACCTTGCGACTTTACGAAATGTTTTTGGGCCCATTCAATCAGGCGGTGGCCTGGAGTACCGAAAGTATTATTGGTCCGCGACGCTTTTTGGAGCGGGTGTGGCGCCTGGCAGGCAAGATTGATCAGGGGGGAGAGGTGCCGCGCTGGCCAGAGCTTAATCGCGCCACCGAGAAGGTGGGGGCCGATATCGCGGCTTTCAAATTTAACACCGCGATCTCCACTTTAATGATCGCGGTGAGTGGCCTTGAGTCTCTGCCGGTTGTCGCGCGGGCGGATTTTGAGACCCTGCTTAAGCTGTTGGCGCCTTTCGCCCCGCATCTGACAGAAGAGTTGTGGCAGAGTTTGGGCCACTCTGACTCTATTCATCGCTCGACTTGGCCACTGGCCGAGGCAGGCGAGTGGCAGGCACGCGCCAAGATTGTCGTCCAGGTTAATGGGGTCAAGCGAGGCGAATTAGAGCTCTCTAGCGGTGATCATGAAGAGGTGGTGGCCACCCAAGCCCAGGCCTTACCGGAGGTGGCCAAGTGGCTGGCAGGCCAGGCGATCAAGCGGACGGTCTTTAAGCCGGGTCGTTTAATCAACTTTGTGGTCTAATTCTTGACTGTTTATCCGGTGTATGATACAAATAACTCAATAAATTAAACCAATATGGTCAAAGAGGTAATCACATTTAAGCCGAAAAAGGTGGTCAAGGAGTTATTGGCTGGTGTCCCTGAGCGGGCCCGGCATATTATTACGCTTCGTTACGGTCTGGAGGATTCCGAGCGGATGACGCTTGAGGCCATCGGCAAAATCTATTCGATTACCCGCGAGCGCGTGCGCCAAATCGAAGACTTTACGCTCAAGTCAATCAAAAAGTCTGGCGTAGTGGAGAGTCGCCGAGACGTTTTTCGCGAATTGGAGTTAGCGATGGAGGAGTACGGCGGCATTGTGCACGAGCGCGAATTTTTAGAATACGTTTCGCCTAAAGACGAGGTCGTGCAAAATATTATCCACTTTTTGCTCGTGCTCGGTGACGCCTTCGACAAGCTTAAGGAGGACGAAGCTTTTCATCATCGTTGGACGACGGATCGCGAATTGGCTCACGCCATTCACGAGTCGCTCAAGAATTTGTGCGTTCAGATTTCAGACAATGATCTCTTAACAGAGGAGGAGTTGTTGGCGATTTTCAAAAAGAATTTGGCCGCTAAGGTGGAGGTCCCTCGCGCTGAAAAGCACGGTCGCCGCTGGTTGCAATTGTCTAAGGAGGTTGGTCAGAGCCCGATTGGTGAGTGGGGTTTGACGAGCTCGCCTAACGTTAAGGTGCGTGGCATCCGCGATTACGCTTACTTAATTATGCGCAAGCATGGTTCACCAATGCACTTTACCGAAGTGGCCAAGGCGATCGAGACGACTTTTAAGAAAAAGGCTAATCCGGCCACTTGTCACAATGAGTTGATCAAGGATGAGCGCTTTGTCTTGGTGGGACGCGGCATCTACGCGCTCGCCGAATGGGGTTATGCCAAGGGCGTGGTGCGTGACGTGATCCGCGCCGTGCTTAAGGCGAACGGCCCACTCACCAAAGACGAAATCTTAGAGAAGGTTCTCAAAGAGCGTTACGTTAAGGAGAACACCATCGTCGTCAATCTCAAAAATCCTAAATACTTTAAGCACGACAAGGCGGGACGTTACTCGACGGTTTAGTTTGGGGCTGGTCAGTTGGGGTAGTTCTTTATTATAATAAAGTTAAATGGACTGGAGTCTCTTTTGGTCGGCGTCACTTGGCTACTTGTTTGGAGTAATCCTTAAGAGTGCCGTCGTCTGGTTGCCACTAACCTTGGCTTATTTATGGTGGGTTCTGCGTTTGGATGCTTTGCGGATCAAGACGATTACCAGCCAAAAGCCTGTGCTGTTGGAAGTTAAGTTGCCCAAAGAGATTTTTAAATCGCCGCAAGCAATGGAGTTGGTGATCACCTCGCTCTCGTTTAGCGGCGCCGCCACTTATTTAGAAACTTATCTCAAGGGCAAGATCAAGCCATGGTCGTCCTTGGAGATTGTTTCGATTGGTGGGGACGTTAAGTTTTATTTTTGGCTCCAGGATCCGGGCAAAAAAAATACGGTGGAGTCTCAGATTTACGCTCAGTACCCCGGGGTGGAGGTCCGCGAGGTGCCGGATTACACGCTCGAAGCGTATGATCCTGAAAAATATAATATGTGGGCCGGGCACTTTAAACTCTCTAGCGATAACGTTCTGCCGATCAAAACTTATGTTGATTATGGTTTAGATAAAAATCCGAAGGAGGAGCACAAAGTTGATCCAATTACGGTAATGCTTGAGTACTTGGGCTCGCTTAGGCCCGGCGAGCAATGTTGGATCCAGATTTTGATCCAGGCTCACGGCAAGGAGGGACTTAAGGATGGTCGATTGTACGAAAAGGCGAGTTGGGTTAAGGCGGGAGAAAAAAAGATTGAGGAGATTATGAAAAAGGCAACGCCCCCCGATAGTAAGGGGCCACCCAACCTCACGCCCGGTCAGGTCGAAATCATTAAGGCCATCGAGCGCGACATCAGTAAGATTCCTTTTGAGACGATGGTCCGCGGTTTGTATATTGCCACCAAGGAGGCCTTTAATCCTTCTAATATTGGTGGGATGATCGGGACCTTTCGGCAATACAACGCCGCCAATCTAAATGGTTTTAAAATTGGTTGGAACAGTGATCACAAGGCGCTTGGTAAGGACTTGGTGACCTTGTTTGGTTTTATTCCGTGGTTCAACAACCACATGACCAAGCGCAAACTCAAGCAAGAGCGGGCGCTCTTTGATGCCTATCGCAAGCGTTCTTTTTTTTACTGGCCTTACGCTGGTTTGGGTAATGATCAATCATTTATTATGAATACCGAGGAGTTGGCGACGATCTTCCACTTCCCAGGTCAAGTGGCCGGGACGCCGACTTTGGGCAAAATTGAGTCTAAGCGCGCCGAGCCGCCAGTTAATCTGCCTATTTAGTGATGATGTTGGGACGTTTTTTCTGGTGGCTGGTGGCGGTGGCAATTTTGGCGTTAGGGACGATCGCGTTGATTGCTATTTTGCCACCGGCCCATTTTCCCGTTAACCAGATTGTGGCGGTCGCGCCCGGGAGTACCGTTATTGATTTGGCTAAGGAGCTTCGCGAGCGAGGAGTGGTGAGGAGCGCGCGCGTCTATTCTTATCTGGCGCGACACTTTCGGGCGGGCGAACTTAAGGCCGGGTATTACGAATTTGAGCGTCCTTTGCCCGTCTTTGCGGTGGTGGAACGTCTCAATCAGGGAATTTTTACTTTCTCACCCGTCAAAATTACGATTCCCGAGGGTTGGAGCAATGAGAAAATTGCCGTGCGTCTAGCGGAACGTTTGAGCGGTTTTGATGAAGTAGAATTTTTGCGTTTAGCCGAACCTTGGTCGGGCCAACTTTTTCCCGATACTTATTTTTTCCCGCCTCATACTGACCCTGCCACGGCTATCGCTATTTTGCAGTCTCAGTTTAAAAATCAAATTGCCGACTTGTTGCCGAAAATCGAAGCCGCTGGCCGGACCTTGCCCGAGGTGCTCGGGCTCGCGGCGTTAATTGAGGGCGAAGTGCCCGAGATTGAAGATCGCCGTCTGGTGGCGGGTATTTTGTGGAAGCGATACGACAGCGATCACTTGCTCCAGGTGGATGTAGCTACCAGCACTTACGAAACTTTGGGTCTACCGACTCGCCCCATCGCCAATCCGGGTCTGGAGGCCATCCGGGCCACGCTCGAAGTTACTGATTCGCCTTTTTGGTTTTATCTCTCTGATGAGGATGGGGTGACGCGCTACGCCAAAACTTACGCCGAGCATCAAGCTAATATTGCTAAGTATTTGCGAGACTAAGGGTCGCGCCGTATAATTGGTGATCTATGAAAAAACATAACCTGGCTTTTATTGACGTCGAGACCACCGGACTAGATCCTGAGCGTCACGAGATAATCGAAATTGGTTGCATTGTGGCTAAGCAAGTTCCGAGCAGTAGTGGTCGCGGCGCCACGCTCGAGATTTTAGAAGAATTTGAAAGCAAGGTTAAACCGGAACATTTAGAAACCGCCGAGCCCGAGGCGCTCCGCGTTAACGGCTACAATAGTGGTGATTGGCTCTTTGCGCCCGATCTGACTCAGGTGATGAAGACCGTGGCCGAAATTACGCCTGGCGCCAACATCATCGGGCAGAATGTTTTTTTTGACTGGCAATTTGTGGACCGCGCCTTTAAGAAAACTGGAGTCCAAAATCGGATGCACTATCATCGTCTTGATCTAATGTCGATGGTTTTTGCTAAGTGCTATCACGACGAACGGCTCCAGCGTTTTAATCTTGGATCACTGTGCGAATATTTTGGCGTCAAAAATGATGCCGCTCACACCGCCTTAGCCGATATCCGCGCGACGGTAGAAGTTTACAAAAAGTTGCTCGAGATCTAACAGTTGTTATTCGAGCCAGAGCAGGAGATACATCAGGCCGATCCCGAGGATAAAGGCGACGGCTTGGATTAAACTTTTTTTGAGATCGCGAGTCTTGTGCAGTTCTGGCACCAGGTCAGAGCCGGCGATGTAGAGGAAGGAGCCGGCCGCCAGTGGCAGTAGAATGGATTGTACGGCTACTAATTGCGTACCGAGGGCAAAGACTAAGAGCGCGCCCAAAACAGCGGCTAGGGCGGAAAGGAGATTAAACCACAGCGCCTGACGCTTGCTGTAACCGGCGTGCAGGAGAATGCCGAAGTCGCCGATCTCTTGAGGGATCTCGTGGAGAATGACGGCAAGCGTGGTGGCTAGGCCGAGCGGGATGCTAGCCAAAAAGCTGGCCGCAATCGCGATGCCATCCAGAAAGTTGTGCAGACCGTCGGCGACCAAGTTTATTTTCCCCAGCGGATGGATGTGGCTGTGATCGCAGTCCGGACAAGAATCGAGCTCGTGATGGTGATCCCAATGGAGAAATTTTTCGAGCGCGAACAGAACGATGATCCCGACCAAAATCCAGAGGGCGGCTGTCGTTGGCTCGGCGGCGCTTTCAAAAATTTCGGGGATGAGGTGGAGAAGGGCATCGCCAAAGAGCGAGCCGGCGGCGAGAGCCACTAGAGCGAAGATGCCGCGACGCAGAAGTTTTTCGTTAATCGAGAGAGTGAGGATCCCGACGAGCGAAATGGCGCTGACGGCCAGGACGCTGGCGATGGTGCCGGTAAAGGGGGTGAGCATGGATTCCAATATATGACATCCTTGCCCTTTTCGCAAATTACTGGCATAGTCTGATTAGAGTTTTTGGGTTAATCGCGGTGAGCACTTCAACAATTTAAGGAGGCTTGGCGATGGGGTTGGTCAAGATGTTGTACAGTGGCGAGGATGTGGTGATCCCCATCTTTGACCACTGGCTGCGTCGGTACTTGGGCGAGAACTTACCCCCAAGCGAGTGGCGAAATCGGTATCTGGAACTGGCGGCAGCTCGAAACATCAAGCGCGGTTACTACGCGCTGGCCGTGGCGGTGCTGTTGATCGGCTTCTGTTGTGGGTGCTTCGGCAAGTCGCCAATGATCTGGTGGCTGTGGTCAGAGCTTGGGCTGGTCATGATTCTGGCGTTGACGGGCCTGTTCTGCGGCAAGTTCTTTTTCGCCGAGAAATTCTTTTACCGAGACTACCAACAGCTCAAGGAGTTGATTCCCGGCAAAGAGCTCTGCCGTCTCGAAGTGGAAGAGGTTCGCCAGCTGGCCCAGGAAGGACTCCGAGCGCTCTTGTTTCGGTGTCACTCTGTTCTTGGAGAAGATCCTGCTCTTAAGAATTCAGAGACGCGCCCTCTGTGTCGTGATTATGGCCAAAAAAAGGAGGTCTTGATTCGGTTTGGATTATGGAATGTTTTCGGTGACGAGCAAAAGTCGGGCTTTCCGGCGGTCATCGGTATTCCAATCACCGGCGTTCAGACGGTTCCCATTCCCGAGGGCTGAGTTCGGCCCCCTCGCGCAACATTGCGCGAGGGGGCCATTTTGTGTCTGGCAAAAACGTGTTAGCGTGAGCGTGATGGCTAGCAAAGGGAAAGTTTTTGTGGGGATGTCTGGCGGCGTCGACTCTTCGGTTGCGGCGGCGCTTTTACAGCGTGGCGGCTATGAGGTGATTGGCGTTTTTATCCAAGCTTGGGAAATTCCGGGCCGCCCCTGCACTTGGCGCGCGGAGCGTCGCGACGCGATGCGGGTGGCCGCACGTCTAGGCATCCCGCTTTTAACCCTTGATTTGTCGGCCGAGTATAAGCGCGAAGTGGTTGATTATATGATCGCGGAATATGCGGCCGGCCGCACGCCTAATCCTGACGTGATGTGCAATCGTCAGATTAAATTTGGTCATTTCTATCAGTGGGCGCGCGCCGCCGGTGCTGATTACGTAGCGACGGGCCACTATGCTCAAGTCCACGCCGGTCAGCTGGCGCGCGCTGTTGATCCGGCCAAGGATCAGTCTTATTTTTTGTGGACGCTTTCGTCTTTAGAATTAGCTCACACGCTTTTTCCCATTGGCGCGTATCGCAAGGACGAGGTGCGCCGCTTGGCCGAACGCTTTGGCTTGTCGACGGCGGAAAAGAAGGATAGTCAGGGTTTGTGTTTTTTGGGTCAGGTTGATATGGATGCTTTTTTGAAAGAGTTTATTCTGCCAGCGCCGGGCAAGATTACCACCGAGACGGGGGAGGTGATTGGTGAGCATCAAGGACTTTATTTATTTACGCTTGGTCAACGTCACGGCTTTGCTACTACCGTAACTGGGCCGTGGTATGTGGTGACGAAAAATTTTTCTACCAACACTTTGGTGGTTTCTAAAACTGTTGAGACTTCTCCCGCGCGGCGAACTAAATTTCCACTTTCGACAATAGTTTGGCGCCAGGCGCCGATGGGCCAGCTCACCTGCCAAATTCGTTATCACGGCGAAATAATCCCTTGCCAAATTGAGAACGATAAAGTGGCCATTTTAGATACCCCTCAACTCGTGGCGCCCGGGCAGTCGCTAGTGATTTACGACGGCGAAGTTTGCCTCGGCGGCGGCGTGGTTGACGACGAATCTGCTTGGGCGTAAGGTGTGGCCAGAGTTAACGAGAGAACTTTGGAATCAAAAGGAGGTAAAACAATGAGTTCTTCCGACGACCTCGAGAGTAGTTTGTGGCTTCTCCATACCGCTCGGCGTCCGGGCGAAGTGAAGGGTGTGAACTTGTCACCCAGTCTGACTAATCTTTCTTCGGGACAGAAGGAAGTCGAACGAAAATACGAACTTCGCAAAAAGGGAGTTGCTGGGCGCACGCTTTTTTCGGAAGCGGTGGTGTTGGTGGGTTCAAAGTTGGAACAGATCGGTGTGGTGTCACAAAGCATTTGCGTGCCGTTCAATGGAATCGATATGTACTGGATCCTTCGCGGCCATGATGGTCAGGAGCGAATTGTTCGTTATCGCGCTGGCTCCGAGCGCCCACCAGAATTGACCACGAAATATCAGTTACGGCGAGGATCGAACGAGATTCGAGGCGAAATCAATCTGGACGTCTCGGCCACTTCTCCCAATACGGTGCGTCTGCACGTGGCTCTGATGGTGGATTTGGCCAAGTCTTGCAAAAGTTTTGCCATCAAACAGCAGGGGAATATCTGGAAAATTCCCAACGCGTATGGGCCCGGCGAGATCGAGATCGTCGCCTATCGTGTCGAGCGTTTTTTGCCCACAGTGCAAGAGGGGGTCTTTATTGAGATCGAGGCCATCGGGTGCGTCTCTGATGAACAGGCATTGAGCGCGGTTAGTAAATACGAAACCTTTTTCGGCCTTAGGGGTAAGGAATGCCCCAGGAGTATCGCGGAACTCTTTCGACCCAAGTCTTAGTTGACTACTAGCAACGAGAATGCTATCGTTTAAGCACGGATGGCTCGTGGTCGAGGATGACTGGACCACACCATTTTACGGCCCTTGCATCCGCGCTTGGGCCGTTTTTTTATTTTCAAAATCTGTTAGAATCGTCGCATATGCAATCTGACGAAATTCGTTCACGTTTTCTCAAGTTTTTTGAGCGACGCGGTCATGCCATTATCCCTTCGGCTTCGCTGGTGCCCGAGAATGATGCTTCCGTACTCTTTAATACTGCGGGCATGCAACCGCTCGTGCCTTATCTCTTAGGCCAACCTCATCCGGCAGGCCAACGGATCGCCGATGTGCAGAAGTGTGTTCGCACTGGTGACATCGATGATATTGGCGACAATCGCCACCTCTCATTTTTTGAGATGCTCGGTAATTGGTCGCTGGGTGATTATTTTAAAGACGAATCAATCCGTTGGAGTTTCGAATTTCTTACTTCTCGCGAGGAGGGCTTGGGACTTGATCCCCGACGATTGTACGTTACAGTCTTTCGTGGCGAGAATGGCATCCCGCGCGATAATGAGGCGATCGCTATTTGGCAGGATGTTTTTAAGTCAGTCGGGATAGCGGCCGCGGTGGCCGATGATGATGAGGCTCTGGGTGGCGACATCCGGATTATCCCGCTCGGGGTTGATGATAACTTTTGGATCGCGGGAGCGACGGGTCCTTGTGGCGGTGATACGGAAATTTTTTACGATACGCGCCCCGATGACGGCCCGCTAACCGGTCGCTTTGGCGCGGTGGTTGATAGTTTCCGCTTGATTGAAATTTGGAATAACGTGTTTATGGAATTTAACAAAACCGCCGCGGGTACCTATGAGCCGCTGGCCAAAAAGAATGTTGATACCGGAATGGGACTCGAACGGACGACGGCGGTGATTAATGGCGCGGCGACAGTTTTTGAAACAGATTGTTTCGCCGATATTTTGGAGGCGATCCGTGGACGAGCAGAGACGAGTGATGAGCGAGCCGAACGGATTATTGCTGATCACGTCCGGACGGCCGTGTTTATGATTGCTGACGGGGTGACGCCAGCTAACACCGATCGCGGTTATGTTTTGCGTCGGCTGATTCGCCGCGCGGTACGCTACGCCGCCACGCTTGGGTTGCCGGCCGATTTTTTGGCGGACTTAAGTCGGGTGGTGATCAAAAAATATGCCCCGCCTTATCCGGAGGTGACGCTGAGAGCTGAGACGATTGTTGCCGAAATTAGCGGCGAGGAAAAACGCTTTCGCGAGACGCTGGCACGCGGCTTGCGCGAGTTTGAGAAGGTGGCGACTCGGGGTGGCGAACAAATTTCTGGCGCCGAAGTTTTTGATCTTTATCAAACTCACGGCTTTCCTCTGGAGGTGACCCAAGAGATCGCGCGCGAACGCGGACTGGCGGTGGACGAGGCAGGTTTCCGAACAGAGTTAGCCAAGCACCAAGATCTCTCGCGTGCTGGTGCGGAGCAAAAGTTTAAGGGCGGTTTAGCTAGCGCCGGCGTGATGGAAACGAAATATCATACGGCTACTCATCTCTTGCACCAAGCTCTGCGTCAAGTTCTAGGCAGTCAGGTTGAACAAAAGGGGAGTAACATTACCGCGGAGCGCTTGCGGTTTGACTTTGCTCATCCGGCCAAGCTAACGGAGGCGGAAAAGGCCCAAGTTGAGTCCTTAGTTAACGAGCAGATTGCGGCCAATCGTCCGGTCCAGCGGGTGGTTTTGCCGCGGGCGGAAGCTGAGGCTACCGGCGCACTCCATTTTTTCGCCGATAAATACGGCGACACTGTTTCGGTTTATTTTGTTGGTGATGATTTGGCCACGGCGTATTCGAAAGAATTTTGTGGCGGTCCTCACGTCTCTCAAACGGGTGAATTAGGTCAGTTTAAAATTGTTAAGGAAGAAGCTGTCGCCGCGGGCGTTCGCCGAATCAAAGCAGTGTTGGTATAATAGTTGCTAATGTCGCGACTCGCGATTATTGATTTGGGCACGACGTCGGTCGGGCTGGCCTTAGTCCAGCGTCCCGGCGGAAAAATTATTTTTTCTGATCGCGTCGAGGCGCCATTCGCCGCGGCGGGAGTTGATCCGGCACGCTTTATGGCGGCGATCATAACGGCGCTCAAAGAAGTACTCAATCGTAGTCTCAAATCTGCCCCCGGCGCCCCCGAGGAGGTGGTTTGTTTTCTATCTGGACCATTTTACGCCTCGGCCACGCGGATTATTAAAAAGTCTGATCCTAAAAAGTTAATTATTTCGCCCGAGACAATCAATTCTTGGGTTGAGGAGGGGGCGCCGGCCTTGCCAGCCAATCATGAGTGGTTAGAGGACGCGGTTTTAGAATTATTGGCTAATGGTTATCCAATTACTCGTCCCAGCCGTCAGGTGGCCGAGGAGGTTGAGCTTTACCATTTTACTTCTTACGCGCCCCAGGAGGTTTTGACTCAATTACGACAGGTGATTGCTGGTGCTTTTCATCACGAAAAAATTTCTTTTCATAGTTTTGTGTACGCGCTGTATCGCTCGCTTGGCCAATGCGTCCCTCACGAACGTAATTTACTGTTGCTCGACTTGGGCGGAGAGTTGGCAGAGTTGTCGTTGGTCTGGCACGGCGTTCTCCGGGAGACAGTTTCTTTTCCCGAGGGTCGCAATTGGCTGATTCGTCGGGTAGCGGCGGCTAATCAAACCACGCCAGCCGAAGCTTATTCCGCCCTCAAGTTACTGGCGAGCAACGAGCGTCAGTCAGACGACGAGCGGTTGGTCCAAGCCCTGGCCGCAGCCAAAGAGGAGTGGACGGCCAAGTTTAAGCAGGCACTTGATCAGGTCTTGCAGTCCTGTTTTATTCCAGAGCGAATTCTCTCCTTTGGTGACCCAGCTTTGGTGCCGATTTATCAAAATTGGCTTGAGGGCTTGGAGCATCTGGCGCCGACCTTGGGTAATCGCCATTTTAAGAGCGCTCATTTGACCGAGGCGGCCCTAGATAAGTTTTGTGATCAGGCCGCAACGGTGCGCCGAGACTTTTCCCTCATGGTAGAAGCCGTGTTTTGTGATACACTAAAAACGAACTAATCGCACATCAATCATTATGTTTCAAGATATTCGTCGACCCAAAAAAAGTTTGCGCGAAATTTTGCCCGGTCGGGCCGCAGTAGCCGAAGTCGAATCAAGTTATGAGGAAGCCGCTCCGGCCGTTGATCACTACGTGAGTCGTCCCGTTCGCCAGCCCCGTTCGCGAGGCTGGGGTTTGGTGGTGGTGGCTTTGTTGATCGTGGGTTTGGGTTATTGGGTCTCGCGACAGGTAGCGACGGCCACGGTAACGATTACACCCAAACAAACGGTAATAAATTTGGCTGACGCCCCGCTTTCTTTACCCTATGAAGTGGCAACGCTTGATCCGATTAGCGCCGCCCGACCAGTGACTGCGACCGAGTCCCGTCCAGTAGAGCGTAAGGCCATCGGTAAAATTGTTATTTATAACGCTTTTTCGTCTGCGCCGGAACGCTTGGTGGCCAATACTCGATTTATGGCGGCTAGCGGTAAGATCTATCGGATTAGCGGTGCGGTAACCGTGCCTGGTCTTAAGGGTGATGTTCCTGGTTCGATCGAGGCGACGGTGACGGCTGATGCGCCGGGGGAGAGTTATAACGCGCCGTTGACCGATTTCACAATCCCGGGTTTTAAGGGTACGCCCCGAGAAAAGAAGCTTTACGCTCGCTCCCAAACCCCAATGACTGGCGGTTTTGCTGGAACGGAGCGAGTGGTCGCTGAGGCCGAAAAAACGGCCCTGGTCAGCGAGCTTAAGTCAGAGATTATTGCTCGCGCCAAACAGCAGGCCGAGTTCCAAATTCCCAAAGATTACGTCTTATTGCCTGATGGCTTGGAGATGACCTGGACGGAACGAGTCGAGGGAGCCTCCACGGTGGCTAGTTCTAGTTTGGTTGTCGAGGGGACGCCGCAAGTTTTGTTGGCGAAGCGGTCAGTCTTGGATGAGAAGATTGTGGCCGCCGGCAACCTCGATCCGAGCGATCATTTGTCGATTTCCAATCTCGAAAATCTCGAGTTAAACTTCACCAACGTGGCGGCTCTGGCGGCGGCCACCGCCCCAGGCAGTCGAGTGGCCAGTGTCTCGGCCCGCGGCCAACTTAAAGCCCAAATGCCACTTGATCCTGAGGACTTGGCTAACAAATTGGCCGGCCAATCTAAGGCCGAGGCCAACGTGGTTTTCCAGCAATTCCCGGCGATTGCCTCGGCCGTCCCTCGCTTCCGTCCACCCTGGATTAGGAGCTTCCCTAGCGACCCCAGTCGGATCAAAATTAACCTGGTCAGCGAGACTAATTAACAACCCTTCTTGACTCTTATTGGCTCAATCTGTTAGGATTAGCCCCGTAACTCATAAATGGATAACGGTAGTGTAAAAAGCCAATCATCCGAGAGGCAAGGAGACGTTGCCTCCGGAATTGTAGTGGAAGCACTACCAAATACCTTGTTCCGGGTAGAACTGGAAGGGGGGACCATTATTTTGGCCTACCTTTCAGGGAAAATGAGATTACATCGAATTCGGGTTCTTGTCGGTGACCGGGTTGACGTTCTGCTTGACCCTTACGGTGGCAAGGGCCGAATTATCAAACGTCTCTAAAAACTTTATGCACGTACGAGCTTCAATTAAAAAGCGTTGCGCCGGTTGCAAAATGGTTCGTCGCCGGGGGCATCTCTATATTATTTGCAAAACTAAACCTAAGCACAAACAAAAGCAGGCCTAATTTTTATGCGTATCGCCGGTATTACCATTCCCGATAACAAGCGGCTAGAAGTAGCTCTCACCACGATTTATGGCATTGGCCGTAATCGTAGTCGTCGAATTTTGACTGAAGCCGGGGTTAGCTTTGATACTCGCGCCAAAGAATTAAATGCCGATCACGAAAACACCCTTCGTCGTCTGATCGAAAGTTATACGATTGAGGGTGTTTTGCGTCGCGAAGTTGGCGGTAATATTAAGCGCTTGATGGATATTAAAAGTTATCGAGGGGTACGGCACATGCGTCGTTTGCCGGCTCGTGGTCAGCGGACCAAAACTAATTCGCGAACTCGTCGAGGGAACGTCCGCAAGACGATGACTTCCGGTCGCAAGAAGCTAGAAAAGAAATAATTTATGGGCAAGAAACGAATCATTACCGAGAGTGGAGTGGATACTCAGGCTTTGGCAGAAAAGTCAGCCCAGGCAGTTTCTTCGAAGAAGAAATTGGTGGAAGGAGTGGTGGCCATTTCCGCGACTTACAACAACACGATGTTGGTGTTAACTGATCGAGCGGGTAATGCCGTTTTATGGTCATCGAGCGGAGCCCTCGGCTTTAAGGGCGCCAAGAAGGGGACGCCTTTTGCCGCCGGCAAGGTGGCCGAGGTCTTGGCCGAAAAAGCTCAAACTTTGGGTCTCAAGGAGGTTGACGTGGTCGTTAAGGGAGTTGGGGCTGGTCGAGAATCCGCGATCCGCGCCTTGGCCGGTAAGGGTTTGGTAATTAATTCGATTAAGGACGCCACGCCGGTTCCGTTTAATGGACCTAAGCCGCGCAAGCCTCGCCGCGTCTAAATTATTTTTTATTTTTCATTATGAAGATTGGACCAAAATTTAAAATCGCTCGACGCCTCGGGGCCCGCATTTTCCCCAAGACGCAAACGACCAAATTTACGACCTCAACGGGTGGTACTAGCCGCGGTGGTGGTCGTGGTCGACCTCGCGCTCTTTCTGATTACGGTGCTCAATTGATCGAAAAGCAGAAGGCTCGCTACACTTACGGTCTCAAGGAACATCAGTTTGCCAGCTACGTGAAGAAAGCTCGCGCCGCCGCCGGCCAGAATCCAGTGGCCGCTCTCTATAGCACGCTCGAACGTCGTCTCGATAACGTGGTCTTCCGCCTGGGATTGGCGCCGTCTCGCGCCTTTGCCCGACAGATGGTGACTCACGGTCACGTCGTAGTTAATGGTCGCCGCGTTAACGTCCCTTCTTACCAGGTCAAGGTGGGAGATAAGGTGGGCGTGCGAGAGCAGAGCAAGGGTTTGGGATTGTTTAAGTCTTACGAAGAGCGAACCAAGGATTATCGCGTGCCAACTTGGCTCTCGTTTGATCAAGCGGCCAAGGCAGGAGTTCTGGCGGCCGAACCACTGAAGCAGGATGCCGATGTGGATATCAATTTTAGTTCCATTTTAGAGTTTTATAGCCGCGTTTAATAACTAATTTTTTATACGCGTATGATGGATAGCATGATTATTTTGCCCTCAAAACCAAAGATCGTCACCGACGAGCCAAAAAGTGGCGTCTTTGAGATTGAGGGTTTGCACCCGGGTTATGGTTACACCTTAGGTAATTCTTTGCGTCGAATTATTCTTTCGTCTCTGCCTGGTAGCGCGATTACTTCGCTTAAGATTGATGGCGCGCCCCACGAATTTTCGACCCTGTCGGGCGTTAAGGAGGACGTGATTATGCTCATCCTTAATCTCAAGAAAGTTCGCTTTGCTTGGGAGGGTAATGAGCCACAGCGTCTCTCGCTCACGGCTAAGGGTCAGAAGATGGTTACGGCTGGCGATATCGAAACTGGCGGTTTGGTGGAAATTCTCAATCCCAATCAGCCTATTGCCGCCCTTTCCGATAAGAACGCCGAGATTTCGATCGAAATGACTGTCGAAAAGGGTCTGGGTTACTTATCTAAGGAGGCCATCCGTAAGGATCGCAACGAAATC
The DNA here is from genome assembly GCA_964444555.1 of uncultured Candidatus Saccharibacteria bacterium. Classification (GTDB taxonomy): domain Bacteria; phylum Patescibacteriota; class Minisyncoccia; order Phycocordibacterales; family JACOZG01; genus CAYUHC01. Next base: position 15,232 of record CAYUHC010000010.1, read on the forward strand.
GGAACGATTTTTGTTGACGCCACTTTCACTCCGATCACTAAGGTGAGCTACGAAGTAGAGAACATGCGAGTTGGCGATCGAACGGACTATAACCGCTTGCGCATCGCCATTGAAACTGACGGTACGCTCTCGCCCAAGATGGCGCTCGAGAAGTCGATCTACACCATGATCGAACAACTTAAGGCGATTGTCGGTTTTAAGGAAGAAGTTTTTGAGTCAGAGTTGGCTGCCAATCAAGGCGCTGAAGAGCTGGATGCCGAGGGCAAAAAAGCGGATGGCGATGCTCTCAAGACCCGGATTGAGGACCTCGATCTCTCGGCCCGGACGATTAAAGCTCTAACCAATGAGGGTATCCGGACCGTTGGTGGACTGGCCCGCAAGAAAGAGTCCGACCTTTCGGAGATTGCCGGATTGGGCGACAAGGGAATCGCGGAAATTACCCAGGCCTTGAGTAATTTGGGAATTTCGTTAAAATAGCCAGTTATGCGACACAGCAATGCCAATCGAAAGTTTGGACGAGAGCGCGGACAGCGCCGGGCTTTGCTGCGTTCTTTGGCCGAGAGCTTGATTAAGCACGGCAAGATTACCACCACCGAGGCTAAGGCCAAGGAGTTGCGTCCTTACGTGGAAAAGCTGGTCACTAAGGCCCGGGAGGGTACTTTGACGTCTCGTCGTCTCGTTACCTCCCGTTTGGGCACCGCTAAGCGGGCCGCGCCCCTGTTTGCTGGGTTGGCTGGTCGTTACAGTGGCCGCATGGGCGGTTATACGCGGATTACTAAGTTGCCGCCACGCAAAAGCGATGGCAGTAAGATGGCTTTGATCGAATTTGTTTAAATTTTATGACCACTTCGACTAACAACGAAATTACGATTGACGCAACGGGACGAAGCATTGGTCGCGTGGCCAGTGAGGCCGCCGTCATTTTGCGAGGCAAGAATTCGCCAGCTTTCCAGCGCCATCTTTTGCCAACCACGCGAGTGCATATCACCAACGCGAAGGCTTTGCGAATTAGCGACAAGAAGGCCGGAGAGAAAATTTACACTCACTACACTGGTCATCCGGGTGGTTTACGCCAAGTGCCTTTGGCTCGCGTTTTGGCTAAGAAGGGTTACGGCGAACCACTTAAGAAGGCGATTTACGGAATGTTGCCTAACAACAAATTGCGTCGCCAAATCATGAAGCATTTAACTATTTCTGAATAATTTATGACTGCCGCCAAAAAAGAAACCTACGTGGAAGCTATCGGACGTCGCAAGACGGCAGTGGCTCGGGTGCGTCTCTTGCCTGCCGCTAAGGGTGTTTTCCAAGTAAACGATCGAGATTTTAAAGATTACTTCCCAACCGAATTATTGCAGACGGCCGTTCGTCGCCCGTTGGTAGAGGCCCAGATGGATGGCGCCATTTCGATTAGCGCTAAAATTGTTGGTGGCGGGATTAGCTCTCAAGCCGGCGCTTTGGCTCACGGCATTGCTCGAGCCCTCATTAAGCACAAGGAAGAGTTTAAGCCATCTCTGCGTCAGGGAGGCCATCTCACTCGCGATTCTCGCATGAAGGAACGCCGCAAGTTCGGTCTCAAAAAGGCCCGCAAGAGCCCACAGTGGTCTAAGCGCTAGGTTGACAAACTCGTTTTTAGGGCTTAATATATGGCTGCTTTAACCAGTCTTTTTCCTATGGTAAAAACCCACGATGAATCAAATGAAGATATTACGTTTGATCCTGAAGAGGAGTTAGACAATCCCGCCCAGAGTCTAAAAAAATTGCGGGAAAAACTCAGAGCCTGCCAAACGGAGCGACAAGAATACCTCGATACCAGCCAGCGATTACGAGCCGATTACCTTAACCTCAAACGAGAGGCCGAAAAGGAAAAAGAAGAACTGGCGCGGTTTGCCAAAGGGGGATTGTTAATTGAATTACTGGATCTGGCCGATAGTTTTGAGCTAGCTTTTGGCAATCGCGAAGTTTGGGAGAGCGTTAACGAGAACTGGCGTCGAGGGATTGAGTACATTTATTCCAAGTTAGTCACGATCTTTGAACAGAATGGTTTGACGGAAATTAACCCGTTGGGACAAGACTTTAATCCCGCGGAACATCACGCCCTCGCCACAATTGACGTGGCCGGAGCGTCAGAAGATAATAAAGTGCTAGCTGTCATCCAAAAAGGTTATCGTTTGCACGGTCGAGTAATTAGACCTGCTAAAGTTAAATTAGGTCACAAATAATTTTATATTTATGGCAAAAATTTTAGGCATTGATTTGGGAACGACTAATTCGGCAATGGCTTATGTGGAGGGTGGTGAGCCGCGCGTCCTCGAAAACATCGAGGGGGCTCGGACCACGCCTTCGATTGTGGCGCACGCCAAGAATGGTGAGCGCTTGGTGGGCTTGCTCGCTAAGCGTCAGGCCATCACTAATCCTAAAAACACCGTTCACGGTATTAAGCGATTGATGGGTCACCCATTCGAAGATCCTAACGTCCAGAAAGACAAGGAGATTGTTTCGTACGAGATTAGCCGCTCGGATGACGGCGGAGTGAAGGTGATGATGGGCGAAAAGTATCATCGACCAGAAGAAATTTCGGCTATGATTTTGCAAAAGCTAAAGAAGGATGCCGAAGCCAAGCTGGGCGAGAAAATCGAAGAGGCGGTAATCACGGTGCCGGCTTATTTTGACGACGCTCAACGTCAGGCCACCCGCAATGCCGGAGAGATTGCTGGCTTTAAGGTGCGTCGGATTATTAACGAGCCGACGGCAGCCGCCTTGGCTTATGGTTTTAACAAAAAGAAGGATGAGCAGATCGCGGTTTACGACTTCGGCGGTGGCACCTTCGACATTTCGATTTTGGAAATTACGGGTGCTGAGGGTGAACAATCAATCCAAGTCAAATCGACTGATGGCGACTCCCACATGGGTGGCGAAGATATCGATCAAGATATTATCCGCTGGATCGCCGATGAGTTTAAGAAAGAGACCGGGATTGATGTGACCAAAGACGAGCTCGCGCTCCAGCGCTTGAAGGAGGCGGCGGAAAAAACCAAGCACGAACTTTCGACGACGATTGAGTCCGAGATTAATATTCCGTTTATCGCCTCAGATACTTCTGGTCCGCGCCATCTGGTGCTCAAGATGACTCGCGCCAAATTGGAAGAGTTGGCCCAAAAGTACATTGACCGTTCGATCGAAATTACCAAGCGGGCCGTGGCCGCTTCGGGTTACCAAGTGGGCGACATCGAAGAAATTATTATGGTTGGCGGCCAGACGCGGATGCCAGCGATTGTTGATGCCGTACGCAAGTTTTTCGGTAAAGAGCCGAATCGTTCGATTAATCCTGATGAAGTGGTGGCCGTTGGCGCCGCGGTCCAGGCAGGCATCTTTCAGGGTGATGTTAAGGATGTGTTGCTTCTCGATGTGATCCCACTTTCTTTGGGCATTGAGACGCTCGGTGGAGTTTCGACTAAATTAATTGAACGCAACACCACCATCCCAGCTTCTAAGTCGCAAATTTTCTCAACCGCGGCTGATAACCAAACTTCGGTTCAGATTCGAGTTTCTCAGGGTGAGCGTCAGATGTTTACCGACAACAAGTTTTTGGGTGAATTTAATCTTGATGGCATCCCACCATCTCCGCGAGGAATGCCGCAAATCGAAGTCACTTTTGACGTCGATGCCAACGGTATTTTGAGCGTTAAGGCCAAAGATAAGGCTAGCGGTAAAGAGCAATCAATTCGGATCGAAGCCCGCTCTGGCCTAACTGACGCCGAGATCGAAAAGATGAAAAAGGATGCCGAACTGCACGCTGAGGAAGATCGCTTGAAAAAGGATCAAGCCGAAACGCGAAATCAAGCCGAACAACTTAGCTACACGGCCGAGAAGGCGCTTAAGGATGCCGCTGGAAAAATTGGTGATGATCTAGTCAAAGAAGTTCAAGAAAAAATTGATGAGTTAAAAAAGGTTAAGGAGGGGACCGATGTGGCGGCCATTAAGACGGCGATGGAAGCTCTGAGCACGGCCATGCAGAAGATTGGTCCGGCCATGAACCCTAACCCCACCGAAAATTGAAAAATTACTACGAAATTTTAGGGGTCAGCAAAACCGCTTCTGGTGACGAAATCAAAAAAGCCTTCCACAAACTGGCGCACAAGTATCATCCTGATAAAAAAGATGGTAACGAAGCGAAGTTTAAGGAAGTAAACGAGGCGTACCAGATCTTGTCGGATGCCAAAAAGCGCCAGCAGTATGACGCTTTTGGTTCTGGTGGCGGAGCGGGATTTGATCCCAGCAACTTTGCTGGCTTCGACTTTTCGGGTTTTACGCGCAACGCCGAAGGTGGAATTGAGTTTGATTTGGGTGATATTTTTGGCGAATTCTTTCGTGGCGGTGGCGGACAGACCCGCGTCAAACGGGGGCGAGATATTTCGATCGACATTGCGATCTCTTTTGCTGAGTCGGTTTTTGGTACTTCCCGCGCCGTCTTGGTAAACAAAATTTCGGTTTGCGAAACCTGTAATGGTTCGGGCGCAGCGGCGGGGAGCAAAACAACCACTTGTAGCGTTTGTCAGGGGCGAGGGCGGGTAGACGAACAGCGTCGTTCTATTTTGGGCATGATCACCCAGACGCGCGAATGTGCTAAGTGCCACGGTCGCGGGACTATTGCCGAAAAATCTTGCACGACCTGTAGCGGCGCTGGCGTGCGGGAACGTTCTCAGGATATTAAAATTAGAGTTCCCGCCGGCGTTGAGAGCGGCGAGATGATCCGCTTATCTGGTCAGGGTGAGGCGGCGCCCGGTGGCGTGGCTGGCGACCTGTACGTTCGGCTCCACGTGGAGAAGCACCCAATCTTTAAGCGAGTGGGCTTTGATTTGACGATGGACTTGCCCTTAAAATTAAGTGAGGTACTGCTCGGCTGTGAACGCGACTTAGAAACCCTAGATGGCTCATTAAAACTGTCTATCCCGGCCGGAACTTCTTCGGGCGAGGTGCTACGAGTTCGTGGTAAGGGCGTGCCCAGCGGCGGTGGCAACAAACGTGGTGATCTCTTGGTTAAAGTGGTGGTAAAAATCCCCGGTAAACTTTCCCGCAAGGCGAAAGAATTGGTAGAAAAATTACAAGCCGAGGGTATTTAAAATCCGGCGTGAGTCTCATAAAAATTTCTAGAGTTCTAAAAGAGTACGGCCAACACACCGTTTTAAAAGACGTTTCTTTTGCCGTGGAGCGCGGCGATCGTCTGGCTCTGGTGGGGCATAACGGCAGTGGCAAAAGCACCTTGCTTAAATTATTGGCCGGACAAGAGACGGAGGACTTCGGCTCAATCATTCGCGCCCAAGATTTGCGCCTCTCTTATTTACCGCAAGACACAAGTTTATTGAGTGATCAGTTGGTCGCTGAATATTTGGCCGAAGTTGGAGATCGTCCACCCCATCAGGTGGAAACTATTTTGGCGGGCTTTGGTCTGGACGTTAAAGTTTTGGATCGTTCGCTAAAAGAGTTGAGTAGCGGCCAAAAGACCAAGATTGCCCTGGCGCGCGTTTTGCTGGAAGAGGCCGATCTACTTTTGCTTGATGAACCAACCAATAATCTCGACTTGCCCGCTCTGTTGTGGCTGGAAGAATTTTTGCTTCAGTCGCGCGCGGCCTACGTCGTCATCTCTCATGATCGCCAGTTTTTAGATCGAGTCGCTGAAAAAATTATTGAGGTGGATTGGCAGGATCATAGTCTGATTATTAATAAAGGTTCTTATAGTGATTATCGAGAGCAGGAAGCTCGTCGTCGCGCTCATTTGAAGAGTGAGTATGAGACGCGTCAGGCTGAGGTCGAGCGGATCGCGGAACGAGCCGCCAAACTCAAAGCCCTAGCCGAAGCCGGGCCACGCTGGACCAGTACCGACAACGACAAGCACGTGAAATTTTATCGTTCTCAACGGGTAGCTCGAACTGCTCGCACGGCTAAAACCCTTGAGCGCCGCGCCTCGCGTCTGGATACCTTGGAGGCGCCGATTGAGCGAGGACTTTTAGAACTGCCCCTAGCGAGCCACAAGCGCGGTGGCGCCTTTGATTTAGAACTGATCGCCGCTACCACGGGCTATCCTAGCGGCTTTGAGCTGGGGCCGTGTGACCTGGATATCCGTTACGGTCATCGAGTGGGCATTATTGGTCTAAATGGTTCGGGCAAATCCACGCTTTTAAAGTTGATTAAGGGCGAGGCGCCAGTCCTTGATGGAGAGCGGAAAGTGGGCTCGGGCGTAAAGATTGGCGATCTAACCCAGGAGCACGAGAGTCTGCCGCGCGAACAATCTTTAGTAGATTTTTTACTCAATAAGACTTCGGCGGACCGCTCGCAAGTTTATGAAATCCTCACTCGATTTAGCTTTAATGCTGATCGAGCCACCTCGCCCATTGGCACCCTAAGTCCAGGCGAACGCGCCCGCCTGATTTTGGCCCTGTTTACGATGATGGAAATCAACACTTTGATCCTAGATGAGCCAACCAATCATTTGGATTTGGAGGCGCTGGAGGCGCTGGAGGAGGCACTCGAAACCTTTACCGGCACCTTGATCGTCGTCTCTCACGATCGCTACTTTTTGGAGCGTTCTCGCCTCGAGCGCCTATACCAGGTGACGGCCGGCACACTCACGCCGATTGGGGATTATCAAGCCTACTTAGCCGCCGCCGAGGCCCAGGCGAAAAAATTAATTCGCTTATTGTAAATTTGATGTTTGATTTTACCGAAAAAATTTATTGGGCGATCAAAGACCGTCGTCCCCATCGTCAATTTGGCGAGGCGCCGCGATTGTGCGTGGTGAATTTGCCCCGCCCTTCGCCCCGCTGGGGGATTGAAGTTTATTCGCGTCTTGGCTGGTTGGCAGAAACCGACCAAGAGTTTGGCGCGCTGCATCTTTTGGAACATTATCTGGCTGGTAGCATTCGCGAGGTGGTGACTCACCCCGCCCACACCAATGGTCATGTGGGGATGGATCGGATGGGTTTTGAGGCCGATTTCCATCGCGACCAAGCCGCGAGCTTGGTCGAAACCTATTTGGACGGCCTCTTTCGCCCCAAGTGGCATCGCCAAGATCTCTTGGCTTACGAGCGCGACTCAATCCTTAACGAGATGAACGTCAAGACTCACGATTTGGAGTACGCCATCTTTCGGGCCGTAACCAAACAACGCTTTGCGCCTGGCTCGCGTTACGGTCGGGCCTCGGTGGAATCGCTCGACTCGACTCTAGCCCTATCACTCGACGACATTGTTAACACTTATAAACGTTGGCGCGAAAGTCCGTTGGTAGTTTTTTTGTGGGGCCATCAATTGCCAGCGACGCTGGTTGATCGCGTCCGCCGCTATCTCGAAGCTTGTGAGCTTAAGTCTTGGCAAAAAACCACTTGGCCGGCAGTCGATTATTCGACCAAGCAAATCGAATTGCGCCCCGATCCTAGTATCCGCGGGGTTTACATTAGTCTCTCTTTCCCCGCCGGAACGCACCATGATCCCGATCGAGATCTATTGGCTCAGCGACGCCTGGGGCAATTTATTACCAGCAATCACCCCAAATCGGGCTTTCGACGTTTGCGCGAGCAGGGGATCTACTTTTTTCGTTACGAAGCCGCTCGCTTTGGCGATGCCGGCTTTTGGATCTTTCATAGTTATTGCACGCGCGAGCAGTTGCCGAAAACACTCGGCGCGATTGCTGACGTTTGGCGGGAGGTTAAAAAAAATTCGGTACCGGAGGGCTATTTGTTGGATTTAAAAAAAGAGTCGCACTTCGCCATTGAGCGCGAGTGGTATCATAATGATAGTCGATACGATTGGATCGTGTCGGATGTTTTAGAAAACGAGCCAATCAAAACCATCGCCCAGGAAAAGACGGTGGTCAATTCGGTCACGAGCGAGGCAATCTCGGAGGTGGCTAGTCGTACCCTAGACTCAACGAAACTCAATCTCACGCTCACCGGCGACGTCCAAGGCCTAGATCAACAGGCCATCAACACTGCTTTAGAATTCTAGGTTGTCTTTATTGTGTGGTTGTGATATAAGTTTATAGGCATTACTGTTGTTTTGTGGGGTAAACTCATGAAGGATTTATTCGTTTGTAAAGAGGAGTTCTGTCCCATTGAACTTGAGGGAAGGTTGGTTGGGGAAAAATACGACGTGGACGTGGAGGTTCTGGGTAAAGAATCCCCGGATCTCCGGGAAAACCATTCTGAACCCCGGCTGCATTCACGCCACGAATCCCTTAGGTGGTAATTTTTTAAAAAAATGAAAGGAGGTGAAAAATGTTCCCGTCAAAGAGAAACACTTACGACGACTATGGCGAGGATTCCACTCCGGACAGTCCGTCCATCGACATGGGGGAATAGCATCCAAAAGAGCGGGCTAGAAATAAAAATCTAGCCCGCCATAATTTTAACACCATGAAACCAGAAATAAAGATAAGTTACAATCAATTTTTAGATCCTATTTTTATTTTTTATTGCCAGAACCACCCCGACCTCAAGAAGATGGGGTGGAATGATTGGACTCCCCCCACAAAAGAAGCGATGGACGTTCGGGTAAAAAATTATCGGGAGGCGTGGAGGCAGATAGAGGAGAGGGTTCTGAAATCTTTACAAGAAAACTTAAAATTAAATTTCAAGAGAAACGTTATTGACGTTCACATTGTTAGCGGCAATCCTAGGCAGTTTAGCAGGCCGCTAGTTATAAAGAGCGGTTATTCGAAAGTAGATTTCATTATTACTATAATTCATGAATTAATTCATGTTTTGTTGTCAGATAATGAGCACGCATTGCCGCATCCGAAAGATATATTTCCAAAACATCACAAAGAATCTCAAACTACTAAAAATCACATCGTTGTTCATGCTGTCTTAAAAATTATCTTTTTAGAAACCCTAAATAGCAAAGAGTTGCTGGATCGAAATATTGAGATATCGACGAAACATAGCACCAAGGACTATTTAAGGGCGTGGGAAATAGTTAATGATAATGGGGCGAACCAAATAATCTCGGAATTTATTTCGTCTTACAAAGTTGACAATATATGAAAATCGTATATAAATAAAATAGGGCTTTGGTTATAAAACAAAACATTCTTTTCGAGGAGGTAACTACTCGTGGACAAAGTAACTGGCTCTAATTTTACTTTTTTCTTGTGCGGAAAAAAAATCTTCCTGCGCCCATTCGGAGAATCAGATCTTGAAGAGATCGTAAGGTGGTTAAACAGCAAGGACCTAGATGATTTTTTCTTAAAAAGAAGGGCCGCTACCACAACGTGGGGGAAAAGGTGGCTAGAAAAAGTTCTGGCCGACGAGAGTAACGATCTTCGTTTGGGAATAGTTGCGCGTAACAGTAGAAAACTAGTTGGGATGGTAACTCTTCAACGGGTTGACCTGATAAATGGTACGGCTTGGCTTGGTGTTGCAATATCAAGTATCATTAACCACAGAAAAGGATATGGTAGTGAGGCCGTAAAGCTTGTCTTGGAGTACGCCTTTGACAGGTTAAATCTGAGGAAGGTTTGCTGGAATTCTATCAGTTGCAACAATCACGGCATTGAGTGTGCCAAAAAATTGGGTTTTACGGAAGAAGGAAGAATGGAGAAACAGTTTCAAAGGGGTGATTTATTCTTCGATGATATTAA
>CAYUHC010000010.1:24872-27460 GCA_964444555.1 uncultured Candidatus Saccharibacteria bacterium
CTTTTCCGAGAGAGGTGGAAAGAATCTTTGAACCCCTAACTTCATCAGCCCTGGGTATGGCTTAAAACTGCCCTTTTATGTTTTATAAAAAAATTCTTACTCTCGTCAAAGAGGATCAGGCTGATCGAGCAATGGTCCGAAAGAAATTGCCACCAAGCAAGAAGATGTTGCTGTGGTTAAAGAGGCGAGATGGACAGCGACTTAAAGATATTTATAATCTTGGGATTCAGAATTATCATAAATTCTCGAAGAAAACCCTTTTTAATGTCGCTTTAATCATGACTCATGCCCTGACGCTAGAGCGGGAACAAGCGGTCTCTTATTTCGTACATTGCTTTAAGTTTTTGTTCAGTATTATTTGATGTTGTGTGCAATATCTCTAGTAAGTCAGCAAATGACCGGTCATGTGATTCAATATAAGGTAACGCTTTGTGTAGTGGTTGCGGCCATTCTTTTTTGGTTTCAAACCAATATCTTATGCAATAATGATAAAATTGGCCGACCCCAAAGAGCACACTCGCAGGCTGATTCATTCTCGCTTCAATCTTGCGAATAAATTTGCTTAAAATTTTGCGATAAAGATCTTTTTTTCTTTCGTCGAGCGAAGTAGGACCTTTTTCATAAGCTAGTTTTGTATTGGCTACAATTTTCTGCATAAGGCCCCCAGAAACATCATAAAGAATCCTGTTATCGGTAGCGGGGTGCATTGAGGTGTCTAATATAAAATCCTTATCTACTTTGGTTGGAAAAATCGAAACATCGAGAGCTTCACCTTCAAATTCTTTTAACTCCGAATAATCATTTACTTCACCCTCCGTTTTATCAGAAAAAACGAACAAATCCCAATCGCTTTTACCTCGCGAGTCTTTTGTGGCTCTGGACCCAATAAGAATAATCCCGGTCGGGTTGTATTTTTCTTTAAGATATTGAATTATTTTTTCTTCCATCTTTACTTTAATTTATTAAAAAGCTGACCCCACTCGTCTTGACGTAGAATCAGCTTTGCAACTTAAACTCCGCAGCAATGACGGGAGTTTCCGTAAGCGCACGACCGGGAGGCGCCAACACCCCCTAAAGCAAAGTGCCAAAGAGTGACACCTTCGGAAAGGCTACCGACAGTCTCTTCGGGAACTAGCCATGCCTTGGTTATACGTTTTTTCGTATCGGACCGCTCAAGCATAACCATGCCAAGCTGTTGAAAGGTGGGGCGAGCCTGGAGCAAGCCCAACCCAAAGACGTCTTGGGCCCCTAGTTTGATAACCTTCTCGGCAAAGTCACGAAGAAACTGGGCAGAAGACATGACAGAAGAGGAGGCGTCGGTTTCTGGCGCGTAACCCTCTTCTTTTGGACAAAATTCCAACGGGTAGATGTTTTCAATGCCCTGCCCCCCAATCTTCCAATTAAGGGGGCAGATGGATCTATCACTGACCGTTGAGGGCGTTGCGACCCATTCTGCTTCGTCCATCTGCCACAATAAGCGCTCATTGAGCGACAAATCGTGATGACGATGAACTAACATCACCCCGACGATGTCCTCCAAGCCGTAGCCACATATGACCTCTCCGAGCTCAGGCAGTTTCGAGATGTGCCTTGCTGCTAGGTCACGCATGCTGTCGCTATCTGTCAACCCGCCATAAACACTAGGGCAGTATTGCATAACGACTCCTTTCTGGACCTCTCCGGTCCAAATAACAAAGATAGTCCATTCTTAATATACCAGAATAAACCAATCCGTCAATTTCTCACCATGGTTCAATGCCCAAAAATTATCTCGGGAAATATAAAGAATGGATATGGCACGCATTCTATAAATCTAAAGGCAATAGAAAACAGCCCAAATTATTTCGAGTATCAAATTGCTATAGGTACCCCCACTCGCGGAGTTTGTCTGCGCCGCTTTTGATAAAACGATTGCCGATGTCGTTGCGGTAAAACATTTTAGGAATATAAATCTTATTCGCCAGACCATAAACCTTATTTTGCGCCTGCTCCACCGTCTGCCCCATGCCAGTAATGTAAAGGACGTAACCGCGATGATCAGAAATATAATATTGATTTTCGCCCGCGCGTAGAGCCATCTCTTCGAAGTGGAAATGACGCCACTCATCCTTTTTGAGCTTGTCGTCAAAGTAAATATTTAAACCGTAGGGAGAATTTTGAGGCAACTTCTTGTTGTGGGGGAAGGGGGGCACGGTAATCAAAATGACGATGCCGTAACCGCGGCGCCACTTAAGCTTGTAGGGCTCACCCTTAGCCACGGCGTAAAGAAATTCTCCCCAAGGTGATTGGTGGATCTCGTCATGGAGATAGGTAATGGGGGAGCCAAAGCGGGGAGTGGCTTCTAGCGGATAGGCACCGGTCTCGTTGACGATACAGTTAATATCGATGTCGCCCCGGAAGCCGATCTCTTGCAGATGGGGCTTGAGCTTAGCCAGGGTCTCTTGGAATAGCTTATTTTCCGCTTCGTTATCGTCATACCAAGCGAGCGTGCCCATCTCACTCGTCGGAGGACCCAAATCGCCAGGAAAAAACTTTTTGTGTTCCACATTCATCTCGATTGGACCAACCCAATCATTGCCGTTAAAGTA
>CAYUHC010000011.1:0-24924 GCA_964444555.1 uncultured Candidatus Saccharibacteria bacterium
CTACTGCAGGCGTTGATACTTGAGGGGAGTTGCTCTTAGTACGAGAGGACCGGAGTGAACTGACCTCTGGTGTACCTGCTCTGCCGCCAGGTGGAACGCAGGGTAGCTATGTCGGGAACGGATAACCGCTGAAAGCATCTAAGCGGGAAGCCGCCCCCAAGATTACGTATCGTTATGAGACCCGTAAGAGATGATTACGTTGATAGGCGCTAGGTGTAAGTCCGGTAACGGATTCAGCCGAGGCGTACTAATTAGTCCATCCCATTGGGAAATCTGGAAATCATTACGATTATTTTTACTTGATAACCTGCTTAAATTAAAATTGACTAGTTGGATTTTTTAGCTTGGTGGCTTAACGCCGGGGTCACACCTCTTACCATTCCGAACAGAGAAGTTAAGCCCGGTAGTACCGATGGTACTCGCAAGGGGAGAGTAGGTAGCCGCCAGACTAAAGTATCTAATATCGTCAAGGTTGTGGTAAAATGTGTGGATATGAAGAAGTATATTTTTGCGGCTTTATTTTTGGCCATTTTTTTGACGACTCCAGCTTTGGCGCAAACCTCAGTGGCCGAACAAATTAAGGCACTGCAAACCCAGATTTCCGAACTGACTGCGCAGTTAAACCAATTAATGGCCCAACAAAATCAGATCGGAGATTATTGCTATCAGTTTGATAAAGATTTAAGTATTGGGTCTACTGGATCTGGTACTTTGCATCAGGTATTAAATATTTCTGGTTTAGGAAATTTTAACGATCAACAGATTTCGGGGAATGCAAAATTTGACGATCAGACACTTATTGCCGTTAAAAAATTCCAAGCCAAACACGGCTTGCCTCAAACTGGCTATGTTGGCCCGTTGACGCGAGCAAAATTAAATGAGTTGTTTGGTTGTGGTAATAATAAGTTTTACATTACCCCCAGCGTTCTTGAGGCGGCGCAAATTTGGCCATATCCTAACGTTAAGTCACTTTATAACCAGCCACTTACGGTTCACGGATTAGCGGGTGACATTTCTTGGGCTGTAATCGGCGGGTCATTGCCTCCTGGATTTAGCTTAACCAAGGACCCCGTTCCGGCCCCCATGTGTGTTCCTGTTGGTTCGTGTCTTGTAGGACCTACTTCGCTCAGTTATAGAGCGGTAATTGGTGGTTTTACCTCGAATTTGAAAGTCGGCACTTACACCTTCACTGTCCAAGCCAGCAGTGGCACGCAAACGGCAACTCAAACTTACACCTTGAGTGTTTTGTCAAAAACAGAAACAGCCACAAGTACAATCACCGTTACCTCGCCAAACGGTGGGGAGCAGTGGCGGACGTATGATGTGCAAGATCTTACCTGGGATTACTCCAGTGCTAGTTCTGCGGATAGGGTAGATTTGTTTTTGGAAGGAAAAAGTCGTTCTGGTTGCGAAGCAGGAGCGGGAATGCCCTGTTTGCCCGTGATGCCAGAAATGTTGGATTTAGATAAAAATATTGCTGCCCGCTCCTCATCTTACTCCTGGATAGTAGGCACTGACATCAATAACAAAGTAATCGTCCCGGGTGCGTATAAAGTTGTTGTTTGTAAAAGTGGTTATCGTTATGGGTCAAAAGAATGTGATCGTGGTGACAATTATTTTACGATTCTCGCTCCGGTGGCTTCGGTTGCTTGTGTTCAGGAGAAGGTCGCAACTCACGGCAGCTCGCAATATGCTCCAGGTGAATTAATTGTGGGTTTTACTCGTGGTACAACCCTTAAAAACGCTCAAAATATTATTCAAACCATGGGCTTAAATTATAAAACCAGAAGCGATTATACGTTAGAGCAATGGCAGAAATCTTTTGCTCGATCGCATTATCTTACTGTAACCGGCATTACGCCTGGTCAGGAATTCAATCAGGGTTGCGTAATGGAAGCTCACCCAAATATTGAAACAACCCAGATAAATAGCATAGTACGTGCGCAGTAACCAAGCTTAAAATTAGACACAAAATCAATCTAAAAATAGGGTCGGTTTTGTGTTATGATGGATTTGTTATGAAAAAATATTCAATTTTAATTCTAATTTTAGGTTTATTCATTTTGCCAGCAATGGCTGGGGCGCAGGCGATTGGAGTGAGGAGGGTGAGTGAGACAATCGTGCCGACGGGGCTTGAGGCGCAGGTGGCACAATTGCGAGAGCAATTAGCAGCTCTAAGAGCCAATAAGCCGATTAAGTTGGTGATTACCGAGTCACCAAGCACGCTCAAGGTGGGTGAGACTGGGGTGTGGAAAGTGCGAGCACTGCGCCTGTCGCCTTTTGGCGAGCTGGCCATGCAGAGTCGCTGGGGCGATAGTCCAGAGATTATGATTATGCGCTTACCGCTTAAGGTAGACGACAAAAAGAATATTCATTATCGGCACGAATACTCTAAACCGGGCGTTTATGAAATTTCTTTCCGCGCTCAAGTGCCAAATGGGCAGACGGCGTTGGCTACTACGACAGTTCTGGTAAAATATTAATATGCTTACCTGGAGCGCCAAACGCCGGTTGCTCTACTTTTTGGGGACGGTGATCCTGATTCTTTTGGTCGGGTTTGTAGTGGTGTCTAATTATCGTCCAATGGCTTCTTGTTTTGACGGCAAACAAAATCAAGATGAACGGGGAGTCGATTGTGGCGGGAGCTGCGCCCAGGTTTGCCCGACCGAGATCCAGCCGATCAAGACTTTGTGGACGCGATTGTTGGCCGTTGGCCAAGACAAGTATGACGCCGCCGCGTTGCTAGAAAATCCTAATTCCGCTCATCTGGCCGCAAAAATAAAATACATTGTTAAGGTTTGGGATAAAAATAATTTACTGATCAATACTCGGCGCGGTGAGGCGATTCTTAATCCTCTCGAACAGTTTGTGATTTTTGAAAGTCGCATTGACGTTGGCGAACGTGAACCAGATCGAGTAATTTTTGAGCTAACCGAGCCGCCCGTTTGGCAGAGAGTCGAAAAAGATAAGCCACAATTAGATTTAGAGCGGGGGGCTTTCGTTAACGATCCAACACCTCGCTTAGTAGCCAAGATTACTAATCGCTCTTTGTCGCTTGTCGACAATATTACGGTCGTGGCAGTGCTCTCTGGCGCGGACGAGAATGCCTTGGCCGTTAGCTCAACTTTGGTGGAGAGTTTGGCCCCAGATGAGAGCCGCGAAGTCGTCTTTACTTGGCCGACTCCCTTGCCTGAGCCGCCCGTTTTCTTTGATTTGTATAGTCAGTACGATCTGCGTACAATTCAGTAATGATCCGGTGGTGGCGACGTTTTGATTGGCTGTTGGTTGGCGCTCTGATCCCGCTCGGAGCGGCGGGTTTGGTGACGATGAACTCGTTTACTTCGGAGAGTTACTTTTTCGAACGACAATTGATTTGGTTGGCGCTGGGGGCCTTGGTCCTGACGGGCGCTAGTCTGATTGATTGGCGTTTTTTGCGGCGCAGTGGAATCGTGCTCGGGCTCTACGGCTTTGGCTGTGCCGTTCTTTTACTTTTGGGCGTGGTGGCACCAACGATCAAGGGAGCTCAGAGTTGGTTTAACTTGGGCGCGATCGCGCTCCAGCCGGCCGACTTCGTAAAATTGATTTTGATTTTGGTTCTAGCCAAATATTTTTCTCGTCGACACGTGGAGATTGCCCACGTCCGGCACATCATCATTTCTGGTTTTTACGCCGTCATTCCTTTTCTGCTCATCTTGTTCCAGCCCGACTTTGGTTCGGCCGTCATCATTTTTCTTATCTGGTTCGGGATGATTATTTTTTCAGGAATTTCTAAACGTCACCTCTTTGTGGTGATCGGGGCGGGAGCCGCGGCTTTTTTGGTGGCGTGGTTGTTTGTGTTTGCTCCCTACCAAAAGGCGCGCATCGTGAGCTTTATCCATCCTCTGGCCGACATTCGCGGCAGTGGTTACAACGCCTTCCAGTCAACGGTGGCGGTTGGTTCTGGTCAGTTGGTCGGTAAGGGTGTTGGGTATGGTACGCAGTCGCGGTTGCGCTTTTTGCCCGAGTATGAGACGGACTTTATCTTCGCGGCCTTCGCCGAAGAGTGGGGCTTAATCGGTGTGGTCTTGTTCTTTGCTTTGTTTGGGCTGGTCATCTGGCGAATCATTAAGGCCTCGATGATTGCCGAGACCAACTTCGAAGCTCTATTTGGGATTGGCTTGGCGATTATGCTGGTGGGTCATTTTGTAATCAATGTGGGGATGAATATTGGACTCCTTCCCGTCACTGGTCTGACCTTGCCTTTTGTGAGTTATGGTGGCTCCCATTTGGTCGCCGAATTTTTAGGCTTAGGGATTTTGTTGGGGATGCGACGCTATGCTCGCGGCTTCCATCGCGATGATATGAAAAACGAATTTTTGGGCGTTGCTTAGGCGCTACCCTAAGGCAGAGGCAAGAAGCATTGCGTGATAACGTTGTTGATGATCGAGCGGATGTTTAGGCAGTTGGTGTCGCCAGGGGCGCACGTAATGCCATCGGCTGGGACGTCGGCTTGGATCCCGGCGCCGCACGAACGATTCTGCCCATCGAGCCACCAGCGGAAAGCTTCTTGGGGGACGCAGCCCGGTGAGCCGGCGGCGGTTTGGTCACAAATATAGGAGTTGGATTGTCCGTTAACGATCGCGCACCCACTGTTGGGTACCAGGACGGAACAGCGGTAGATTACTTGATAAGTGGCGCCGTAGAAAAAGCCAATGCCGCCCGATTGATAGCCGATGCGTCGAGTGCTAATGGGTGGACAGCTGCGGATTAGTCCGCCGAGTTGGTTGGCGTTGCAGAGCGTCTCGTCAGAGACGGAGCCAGCGTAGCCGCAGTGCGTGGCGTCGGGGTAGTCGCCCACGCAGCTAACCTGATTAGTGGTTAGGGGTGGGAGGCGATTATTTTGGAGACGATAGAGCTCGACGGCCGTCCGATACTGGGTGATGTTCTGGATAATCGCGGCATTAATCGCGCGCAAGCGAGCACGCGACAATGATGCCATCACAATGCTGGAGAGGAGCGCAATGATCGCGACAACGACCAAGAGCTCAATCAGCGTGAAGCCTATTGACTGGATATGTCTGTTGTTACAAACCACGAAGACTTGATTGCATCTGAAGAGGCCACGGCGATAGAACTTATCGTTCCAAGTGGGGTGTCTTCGAATTTATCTGGCACGTTGTTGATATCATTTACTCCACCAAGTAGAAATAATTTATAGTGCCTCCGAGAGGGGCTAACTTTGTAAACGTAACCTTTTGCTCCAACGCCTGATCCGACTACTCTCGGTGATGGACGAGTGGGCAGGAATTCGGAAATGGCCGCTAGTTTATTAAGGTCTTGCTGGAGGTTACACTGAAGAGAGTTAGAGTTCCAACAACTAACTCCGCTGGGGTTGGGGTTAGGATCAGCTGGATACAAATTATATTTAGCATAGTAAAGTTCGATCGCTTTTTGGACTTCTTGTAGGTCACGAACAGAGGCCGCATCAACGCTACGCTTGCGGCTGTTTCCTAATGATCCCAACACCACGCTCGAGAGCAGGGCAATGATGGCGATAACGACTAAAAGTTCAATCAATGTAAAACCGTGTTTTTTCATAAAAAGTTAGATTAAGACTGACCTATCTATTATATAGTGCCATGGTCTGGCTGACCATCTGCTCTGTGGAGAAGGCGTCTCGGACGCGGTTGCCCAAATTTCGTCCCCGGATCTCCCGTTCCAGACTATTGCCGAGCAGGGGGATTAATTTGGCGGTGGCGTCTTCGGTTTCGGTGGGATCAAAAAGTAATCCTTCGCGTGGTTGGGAGATGAGATCGGGCAGGCCGCCCACGGCTGGGGCCGCCAGAGCCAGTTCGGCCAATCCGGCCTCGAGGGCAACGTAAGGCAGGCCTTCTTTCCGAGAGGTGAGCAAGAATAGATCAAAGGCCTTGAGGAGCGTCGCGGCGTCGGGGACGCGCCCGACGGGCACGACGATGTTGGTTAATCGGCGGTGGGTGATTTCTTGAGCGAGCCAATCAGTCAATTCTCCGTCGCCGATGATGACGATGGCGAGGTGGGGATATTCTTGGTGGAGCGCGGTGGCCAGGTTGAGCATTAGGTCATAGCCCTTGTTGGGGTGGAGTTCGCCGATCATGCCGATCCAGAGCTCGCGACTTTTGGGTCGGAGTTCCGGCGCGCGCCGAATTAGTTCGGCGCGCGCGTCATCCCGATACAAAAACGTCAGTGGCGAGACCCCATTGTGGATGAGGGAGACTTTGTCGCTGATCCCTCGCCATTGACGCGTGTCGTCGGCGTCGGCTTGGTGGAGGCAGATTACTTCATCCACCAAGAGCGCGGTGAGCCAGTGAAAAAATTTGATAATTAACTTTTGCCAGCCGGGACGATTTTCATGAAAGGCCCAGCCGTGATTAGTAAAGATTATTTTTGGCACGCGATGCCAGCGCGCGACGAGGGCGCCTAGGCCGGCAATCTTGGGGCTATTGAGATGGATAATGTCGGGCTGAAAAAGTTTGATCACCCGTGCGAGAGCCAGTAGCGAGCGCAAGTCTTGGAGAGGATTGATGTCTCGGCCCAGAGCGCCGAGTGAGTAGGTGGCCAGGCCGCGTCCGTGCAAGCGATCGAGGAGGGCGCCGTTGCCACCGGCGACGACAGCCACCTCATATTCAGTCGGCGGCAGGCTGGTGGCTAGGTCGTAAACATAGCGCTGAGCTCCGCCCCAGTTTGACTTAGTAACGGCGTATAAAATTCGTTTCCGGCTCATGACGTTCGCACTATAGCACAGGCCCTCGCTTTGTGGTATAAAGCAATAACTATGCGACTTGGTGGCCGCCGTGAGGCCCTAATCCTGTTTATTGGAGACCTGGTTTTCTTTGTGGTGGCGCTCTGGCTGACGCTCCTGGTGCGTTATCGTGGTTGGCCGAGCGAGGAATTATTCTTCGATCATTTTGGTCCGTTTAGCTTTCTCTTTTTGGTGTGGGCGGCAGTGTTTTTAATTCTCGATTTATATCGCACTCAAACTTTACTGTTTGGCAATGAGTTGCCAACGAGGTTGTTGAGAGCGCAGATTGTTAACAGTTTGATTGCCCTCATTTTTTTCTACGTCATGCCGGACTGGGGCGAACTTTCTTTGGCGCCGAAAACTAATTTGTTTTTGGACTTGGTGTTTACCTTCGTTTTAGTTTTGTGGTGGCGGCGGGCTTTGGCTCCGCGCTTTTACCGCCCGCGGCCAATGACGGTTCGTTTTGATTGCGAGGGAGCAGAGGTCGAGGAGCTGAAGTCTTTTATCGAGGCCAACCCCAAGTATCGACTTCGTCTAACCGCCCATAATCCGCAATTAATTGTTTTTAATCGTTACGATTTGTCTGCCCCAGCGCACTTTTTGGATTCTTATCGATTGCTATTTAAAGGAGTGCAGTTTGTGAGTGTTCAAGATCTGTACGAAGAATTTTTTGGCCGCGTGCCCCTGTCGCTAGTAAACGAACGGTGGTTTTTGGAACAAATTTCTAATCGACCGATGTTGGTTTATGATGCCTTTAAAAGAGTAATTGACGTGGTGGTGGCCTTGGTCTTGGGCGGCTTGTCGCTGATTGTTTATCCGGTGGTGATTCTTATGATCAAAGCCACAGACGGCGGGCCGATCTTTTTTGTCGAGGAGCGAGTGGGACGTTTCGGTCGCCCGATTAGGATTACCAAATTTCGCACGATGTCGACGGAGGTCGATTTGGCGCGGCGACGCGTGACGCGGGTCGGTAAGTGGTTGCGCAAAACTCGTCTCGACGAATTGCCTCAGTTGGGGAGCGTGCTTCGAGGCGATCAGTCATTGATTGGTCCGCGACCCGAACGTTTAGAATACGTGGAGCTGTATCGCGAGCGGATCCCATTTTATGATGCCCGCCACTTAATTGCTCCGGGACTCTCTGGTTGGGCCCAGATTTATCACGACAACCATCCTCATTTCGCGGTGGCTGAGGATGCGACGCGAGAGAAATTGTCTTATGATTTGTATTACGTTAAACATCGTAGCCCGTGGCTGGACGTGGCGATCGGTTTGAAGACGATCAACACCATTGTTTCGCGCAAAGGAAAATAATCAATGGAGCTTAACCAATTAATTTTTCGTTTCTTGTTTAGCCTGGGTGGCCGCTGGCCGCTAGTGGACGAGGTGGTAATTTTTAGCGCGGTATGGCTGGGCTATGTTTTGGGGTTATTGCTCGTGGGCTTTTTTGTTTGGCGATTTTATCGTCGGGACGAAGTGGCAGGCACCGCGGCGGCTAGCGTGGTGGGGGCGGCTCTGGCGGCGTGGATTTTTAGCGCGGTGGTTAAATTTTGGTACTTGGCGCCGCGGCCGTTTGCTTTTTATGCTGAATTGTCGCCCCTCTTTCGTTACGGATTTTTAGATTCTTTCCCTTCGGGTCACACTATCGTCGCGTTTGCCGCGGCGGTGGCGGCGCGACAATTTTATCCTCGTTTCGGGAATTTTGTTTTGGTCTTGGCTTTGATGATTGGGTTGTCGCGAGTGATTGCTGGTGTCCATTGGCCACTTGATGTGCTAGCGGGCCTGTTGTTCGGGGCTTTTTTGGGCTGGCTAATTCCTCACCTCGGTCCGGTGCGTCGCCAGTTGAGCTAGTTGCGAAAAGCGTTAACTGGCATATAATAGCGCCCATATGCAACGAATCAGAATATCCGCCGTCATTATTCTCGTGCTCGGCGTGGCCTTGGGTTTTTATGTGTACGGTCCAGAACGAGGACTGGATTTTTGGGGCGCCAAACGTTTTAATCTTGGACTAGATTTGCGCGGTGGTAGCCAGTTGATTTATCAAGCTGATGTTTCGGCTCTCAATGGTGGCGATGTAAGTGAGGCGATGTCTTCTTTGCGCGAAGTGATTGAGCGGCGCATTAATGCCTTTGGCGTGGCCGAGCCAGTGGTGCAGGTGGAGGAGAGTAGTGTGGTGGGCGGCAGTCAAGATCACCGCTTGTTAATCCAACTGCCTGGCGTGACGGATATTAAAGAGGCCATTGCGCGGATCAACGTGACGCCGACTTTGGATTTCCGGATCGAGCGTCCAGCCGGTCCAGAGAAGGATCAGATTATTGTCGCTCATGAGGCGGCGCAGAAGTTGTTGGTCGAGGGCAAACCCTTGCCTAATAATCCACTGCTCTTACAGGACCCTTACTTTATTCCTAGTCCATTGACGGGACGTTTTCTCAAGCGCGCGCAGGTGGTGTTTGGCGCGCAGGCGGTTACTCCTTCCATTTCGATCGAGTTTAATGATGAGGGGACTAAGTTATTTGCCGATCTGACCAAGGCCAATGTGGGTAAACCACTCGGCATTTATCTTGATGGCGTTGGTATTTCGGCCCCAGTGGTGCGCGAAGAGATCCGTGATGGCCGAGCCGAAATTAGCGGTCAGTTCACCCTAGAGGAGGCCCGCGAGTTGGCGCGCAATCTTAACTTAGGGGCCTTGCCCGTACCGATTACTTTGGTTTCGACCGAGACGGTGGGGGCGACGCTTGGAGCGCGAGCGGTGGAGCAGGGGATGATGGCGGGCCTGATTGGCTTTGCGGCGCTCGCGGTTTTTATGATCTTGTGGTATCGCGTGCCAGGTGTGGTGGCGGTGTTGGCTTTAGCGATGTATCTGGCCTTGGTTTTGGCACTCTTTAAATTGTTCGGCATTACTTTGACGGCCGCTGGTATCGCAGGTTTGATCCTTTCTCTCGGCATGGCCGTCGATGCTAATATCTTAATCTTCGAACGATTGCGAGAGGAGCTTTTGGCGGGAGATAGTATCCACCAAGCGATTCGCGATGGGTTTGGTCGAGCGTGGACTTCGATCCGCGACTCAAATTTCTCGACCATTATTTCGGCGGTAGTCTTGTTCTGGTTCGGCACTAGTGTGATCAAGGGTTTTGCACTGACTTTGATTATCGGTGTATTGGCGAGCATGTTTACTGCCATTGTGGCCACGCGCACTTTGCTCTTGGCGATTGCGCCCAATCGTAAACTCGGTTGGCGAAAAATTTTATTCGGAGTTGGTTTTTCTCACTAATTAATTTATGTTCGTCATTAAATATAAAGCTTTATTCTTTAGTCTCTCCGCCATCTTGGTGGTGGCGTCCTTGTGGGCGCTCGGGACTTATGGCCTAAAGTTGGGGACAGATTTTACTGGTGGCACGTTGTTTGAGATCGAATATGCTTCGAGCACTCGTCCTGCAGCGACGGTCGTGGAGCAGGCACTTAAGCCATTGGCTCTAGGTAATGTGTCGGTCCAACCGACCGGCGAACGTGGCCTGACGCTCAGAATGCAGACGATTGATGAGCCGACGCGACAGAAGGTTGTTAGCGCCCTAGTTAGTCAGACGGGCAAGTTTACCGAAAAGAGATTTACCAGCGTTGGACCGGCTTTGGGGACTGAGCTGGCCCGCAAGGGGGTGGTGGCCATTGTTTTGGTGGTTATTCTGATTGTGTTGTATATCGCTTTGGCGTTCCGCAAAGTTTCTCGTCCCGTGAGTTCTTGGAAATATGGTTTGATCGCGATCTTGGCTTTGGCCCACGACGTGATTATCCCCATGGGAGTTTTTGCTCTGCTTGGCGAGTGGTACGGCGTTGAGGTTGACGCCCTGTTTTTGACGGCCCTGCTCACCATTCTCGGTTTGTCGGTTAATGACACAATTGTGGTCTTCGATCGGATTCGAGAAAATTTACGTCATCGCGGGAGCGAAACTTTTGCCGAAGTAGTTGGTCGTAGTTTGCGTCAGACCTTTGCTCGATCCTTCAACACTTCGTTTACCGTTGTTATTGTTTTGTTGGCTTTGTTGGTTTTTGGCAGTGAGACGACGCGCTGGTTTGCCCTCGCCCTAACCATCGGTATGGTGGTGGGAACTTACTCGTCGATCTTTCTCGCGTCGCCTTTGTTGGTGGTGTGGAATCGTCGCGAACGTTAGCGACAAAACTCCAGTTCGCTCGCACGTTTTTAAGACCTTGTGTTAAAATTAAAGCCATATGCGTCGATGGGGTCTTTTGTCGTTGATTGGTCTAGCGGCATTAGTGGCGGTAATTTATTTACTAGCGACTCGTCCTTTGGCCGTGAGTTTGTGGCGCCAGCTAGCGACGGTCACTCTTTCGGGCACCACGTACACGGATGATTTTGGAGATGAGACAGGGATCGCTTCCAAGACTGACGTCGAAGTAAGTGATGGCAAAGCGATTGGACCGATCCCTGGCGAGAGCGATGCTCAGGCGATTGATTCTGGTGATGACGGCCTGCTCTCCTTATTTACTTTCGACAGCGGTTTGTCGGCTGATGTGGGCGTCGCGGGCACTCCTTCGAACGTGACCACTTCGGCTTCGGGTAAGTTTGGTGGAGCGGCGAGCTTTAACGGCACGACCGGTTCTTATATTTCTTTGGGTGATGTTAACGAAGTTGATGAGGCTAGTGCATTATCTTTTGCGGCTTGGATTAAACCCAACGTTACGACTAACTCCGCGCAGAGAAGTATTGTCGATAAGACGGATGGCGCGGGAACGCCGCCATCTTTTCATTTGCGTTGGACGGCGGGCGAAGCTCAGGCCTTCGGCCCAACTTTTGTTAGTAGCGGTAACGTTACCAAGTCGGCACGCCAAAATCATTTGATCCCTGATCAGAATTGGCATCACGTGGCCGCGACCTTTGATGGTCAAAATATTAAATTGTACGTTGATGGCACGCTTGAGGCTTCCGGTTCTTACGATGAGGCCACGACGACGGTCGCTTCTACTAAACCACTTAAGGTTGGTTTTAACTGGAGCGGCCTGCTTGATGACGTGGGTATCTGGACGAGGGCCTTGTCGGCCGATGAGGTCTTGGTGTTTTCGGGTACGGTACCCAGCTCGCCAGATCCAGGGACGTTTACTTCTAATTCAATCGATTTGGGCGCGCGCATTAGTGACATCACCGCCACCTGGACGGGTACGAGTACGGAACAGATTGGTATCGAAATTAAAGGTACTGGTAGTACTTGGTGCGAATTGACCAACGGCGAAGTCTTTTCGGCGGTGTCTTCTTGTGGATTGGCAACGGCCACTAGCCTTACTTATCGCGCGACGATGCCCGCTAATACTGAATTAGACGAGATCGAATTTTCGTGGACGCAAGATTTAACCCAACCACCCAGTGCGAACTTATTGACCAACTCTAATTTTGAGCAAAACACTACTGGCTGGACGCTAACCAACGCGACGGCGCCGATTGATGCCGGGGCCCACGGTGGTTCACGTCTTCTCTCAATTGCCGCCAGTGGTTCGGCCGAGCAGACCGTTAGTTTGAGCGCCGCCTCTAAGTATGTTTTCCGGGGTTACTACAAAGCCGCTGGCGCGTCCGGGGCTGTCGCCAATTTGGTTTGGTTAAATAGTTCTGACGAGGTCTTGCGAACGGATGAATTATTTACGACGAGCGGTACAGTGGCTTGGACTTATTACGAATCGCCGGCTCAAGTGACGCCGCCGGTCGGCACCTCCAAAGTTAAAGTCCAGTTTACCAACACTAGCGGTACTTTTTACATTGATGACGCGGCGCTAGCAACCGGATTTATTCTCACGACTTCGGCGATTAACGGTTCAGTTTCTAAGTCTCCCAACAAGACAACTTATGATGATAATGCTTCTGTTACCCTCACCGCTAACGCCAATTCCGGTTACGTTTTCACTTCTTGGTCGGGAGACGTTTCGAGTAGCACCAACCCGATTACGATTTCGATGACTGGTTCAAAAGCGATCACGGCTAATTTTAGCTTAGCGGATCAGGGCGCGGAAAAAAGTTTGTATGTCGACAACAACGGCGGCGATGGTTTGTCGAGCGGCTGTAGCGACACCTACACTCGAGAACAAAACACTCTTTCCACTCCGTTTTGTAGTGTCCAGCGTGCCGCTAACGTGGTAGCTCCCGGCGATACCGTTTATATTCGAGGCGGAACTTATACTCACCCGGGCGGGTTACGTAATGCCTATAGTGGAGTTTTTTCTGTCACCCGCGCGGGTACGGCCTCTAAGCCGATCACTTTTACTAAATACGAGAACGAAGTGGTAAACGTCAGAGACACGAGTCTTAGTTACGCGATCTGGTTAGGCAGTATCTATCCGGCCGTAATCCCAGCCGAGCACATTATTATTGATGGGTTGGTGGTGCGCAACGGTTATTCCAGCGGTATTTATATTCAAGAGCCGAACGGGGTGATTATTCGCAACAACACCATTTACGATAACGGTGGAGTGGGCAACGGTGCCGGCATTACGGTGGCTGGCGGTGATGATCTGCTGGTCGAGAATAATCGTCTCTACGCCAACGGGACTGGTATTTTGTTGCGCGAATATCCTTCGACGGATGGTGGTGGATCGCTAAACGCGGCGCAGGGTGCCCAGGAAGACGTGATCATTAAAGATAACTTTGTTTACGCTTCGGGTATTAATGCGTCCAATCCCGGCAACTCTTCAGGTATTAGTATTCGTTACGGCGATGGTGCGACGATTGAGGGCAATATTATTTGGGACAACGCCGACGCGGGCATTAACGGTTTGGGTAACGTCGGGATCAAAATTTTGCGCAATGCCACCTTTAACGCTTGGCAACCCGGCGGCAACAATGCCGGTATTAAGTACACGGTTCGTGGTGGGGGTCTAAACTTGGGCGCTTTCAATATTGTGTCTTATAACGCTGGTTACGCTTACGAGGGCGACTGGGGCTTGGGTGATTTGGTGATGAACAATACCATCGTTCATAACGATTATTTGGGTATGCCGGTGGGTTATGACATGGCCGTGTTCAATAATATTTTTAGTAACAACTACCCCACCAACACTGGCGGTCAGCGAGAGACGGGCATTAGTGGATCGTCTGACCAGATTATGACGACGAGTGATTACAACTTGATTGGTTTTGAGAGTCAGGGTCATCTTAATTATATTTTGAATGCGGCTCTTAATCTAAAAAATCACTTACTAACTGGTAGTCCGAGCTTGGTGGGGCCGATGTTTAGTTTTAGTCGCGCTTCAGTGACCCAGATAATCCATCCCGAACAAATGTTTGATGACGCGAATGATGATGGAGTCGTGACGGTCGCCGAAGCGCGGGCCGATATTGCTGCTCGCTACGCGCCGTCTAACTCCAGTCAAGTTTTGGGGGCGGGGACAACCTTAGAGACAATTGAGGCTTTGCTGGAAGACGCTCAGGAAGAATTAGAGGAGGGGGCGGATCGTCGAATTGCGGATCACTCGCGCTTTAGTGATGTTAAAAACGTTCACGCCAATATTTTGGCCGGACGAATTAAGTCGTACTTGATCAATAATAGTCATCGGATGATTGGTGAGCTGGATTCGCTTAAAGATTTTGCCGGTAATTCCGTGGCGACCAATGTCCGTCTAGATCTTGGCGCGATCCAAGGTGGCGGTGGTGAGGTGGCGGCGCCTTATTTTACTTTGACCACTTCCGTTTCCGGCGGTTCGGAAACTGGTTCGATTACTCGTTCGCCCAATCAGACATCTTACGAATCGGGGACGACCGTGACTCTGACCGCCACGCCTTCGGGTAGTCGAGAGTTTGCTGGTTGGGGTGGCGCTTTGTCGGGTACGACCACTCCGACGACGATTGTGATGGACGGCAACAAGACGGTAACGGCCAGCTTCACTGGTGTGACGCCAACGAGTTATCGAATTGAGTCGACGCGGACCGGCACCGGTGGCGAGATTGACCCCTGGGGGGATGTCTTCGTTGTTCCTGGTTCTGATCAAACCTTTACCTTTACGCCGGAGAGTGGCTACTATCTTTACGCTTTGACGGTTGATGGCGAGCCTGTGGCGACGTCGACTCTAACGGGCGATCCCCTAAGTTATACCTTTTCGAATATTAATGCCGGGCATACGATTGACGCGGTTTTCGTAGCTTTTGGCGTAACGCCACGTTATCCTTTGCGGGTCAGCGGCACTAATGGTTCGGTCTCGCGGACGCCCTCGCAAAACTTTTATGATTACGGCACGGTAGTAGAGCTAACGGCAACACCAGAGCGTGGTTATGATTTTGTGGGTTGGGAAGGCGATGCTTCGGGTCGGCAGAATCCTCTAAATTTGACGGTTGTCAGTGATATGACGGTGAGGGCAGTGTTTAGTCGAGCGGGCGGTGGTGGAGGCGGCGGACGGACAGTTAAGTCGACGGCTAAGCCGGGTGAAGAGGCAACGACCGCCAGCGTCTCGGGTACGACCGGCACTACCGGTGACAGTTCTTCGGGTCGGTCATTTAGCCCCCTGCGGACGCCCTTTGGTGTCGGGCAGAGAGGTAACCACATTGTTCAACTTAAGCAGATGTTGGTCCGCGATGGGGTTTATACAGGAGAGATTACGGATTCTTACGACGCAGCGACCGTTGAGGCGGTTAAACGTTTTCAGATTAAATATGGCATTTTAAATTTTGGCTCGCCAGATAGTAATGGCTTCGGTTTGTCGGGCCCGGCGACTCGCGCCAAACTCAATGCTTTGTACGCTAATCCGGTGATTGATCAGGCTGCGATCAATAATTTAACGCCAGAAGTGAGAACCGCCTTAGTTCGCGATCTCCAAAGTCGCCTCGTCACCTTGCTCAAAGAGTTGGTTACTCGTCTCCAACAAGAGGGAAGTGGGGAAAACTAGGGTTCAATTCGTTGATTAATTTGCTAAACTTAAGCTAATGAACTTTAAGCGGTTCTCCTTGTTTGTTGGTGTGGCGGTGGCAGTTTTTGGGCTGGCGGGTATTGGTCGGGCTTGGGCCGCGGCCTGTGTCTCTAACACAGCTAGCGGTAACTGGAATACGTCCGGTTCCTGGACTAGTTGTGGCGGCACCACTCCTCAAACGGCCGACACGGTAAAAATTTTGAATGGCCACACGATTACGCTCGACACCACTACCACGGTCGCGGGCGTGACAATTGATAGTGGTGGTACACTGACGGAAGATGGTAGTAGTCGGATGCTTACAGTGGGAGCGAGTGGTTGGAATAATGCCGGTACTTTTACCGCCAATACCAGCAAGATTCGTTTTCTGACTAATACCTCGTCAACCCTGGTCGGTAATACGACCTTTAATCAAATTGAATTTAGTTGGTCGAGCGGCGGCGCGCCAACTTATGTGATCGGTTCGAGTGCGACCTCGACTACTTTTACCGTTAATGCTACAACCACGATCAGTGGCGGCAACAACATTACTTTAAACACGGGCAACACTGACACGACGGTCAGCAACATCAATGCCAAGGGAGATATTTATATTACGAGCACCGGTACCGGTGCGGCGGGTAGCGCTACGATCACGATTAATGGTTCTGATGACCAGATTTTGACGGGTAACGGAACGGTCGGTCAGGGACGTTTGCCGAAGGTGGTGATTAATCGCTCTAGCGAAAATAGCGGCAAGAAATTGTATTTGTCGAGCACGATCACGGTTAATGGCGGGTGGACTTACACGGCGGGGACGGTTGATATTACGACCTACACTAACCGCGTGGCCTTTACTGGCAACCAGACCATTTTGGGTTCAATGACTTTTTCGGATGTGGACTTCGCCTTTATTTCTGGCTCTTTGACGGTGACGATTGGTTCGGCGTCGTCGGCCACCACAATGACGGTGAACGGCACGTTCCGGGTTACTGGCTCTAACGGGGTGACGATCAACACGGGTAATACGGACACGAGTTTAAGTAATATTGACGTTAAGGGTGACGTAACGATTACCAACACTGGTACGAACGGTGGTGGTACGGGAGTAATTACTTTTAATGGTACGGGTAATCAGACTTTGTCGGCCGGCACCACGGTTAACCAAGGTCGCCTGCCTAAAGTGGTGATTAATCGGGCGAGTGAGTCCGGCGGTTCGGAATTGACGCTCTCGGGCATGATTAGTTTGGCGGGTGCCAGCTGGACTTATACGACCGGTACGGTCGATGCCACCACGGCTAGTTCTACCTTGTACATTGGCGCGAACACGACGGTCGATGGGCAGGGGACGAGCGAAACGATGTCGTTTGATAATGTGATTGTGGGTGGCGGCACATTAACGCTCGGCGGCAATCTGGATGTTGATCGCGAGTTAACCATTGCTTCGGCGCGAACCCTTACTACTAGCAACAACAATGTAAATGTGGGCGGTAATTGGACGAATGCCGGTACTTATACTTCTGGCTCCAACACCACCACTTTTGATGGAGCGGGAAATAGCGTGATCATTACTGGCGGCACCGGTACCACCCAAGACTTTAATAATTTTACCGTCGCCAAAACCGGCTCCGGCGTGGCCCAACTTTCTACTAATGGTTTGGATGTTGATGGGACGCTCACTGTTTCTAGTGGCACGCTAGACATTAATGGTCAAGCGGTTTCGACGGTGACGACCTGTTCGATCACGGGCACCCTAAAATTAACTGGTGACGAAACGATTTCTTGTACGCCGACCCTTAACTCTGGTTCTACCGTGGAATACAGCGCGACTTCAGGTACGCGGGCGATTAAAAATTGGACTTATCAAAGTTTGAAGATTAACGGCTCAGGCGGCACCTTTAGCGACAGCGGTACGCGTTCCTTGGGCGGGGACTTTACGTTGGCGGCAGGAACTTTTTCGGCGCCAACGACTTTAAATGTGGCCGGTAATTGGACTAAGTCTGGGGGTACTTTTACGCATAATTCGGCGACCGTTGTTCTTAATGGCACCAACCAGACAATTTCTGGTAGCACCGACTTTCACAATTTAACTAAGCAAGACTCCAACAATAACAGCACTGATTTAACTTTAACTTTTGACGAAAGCGGAACTCAAACTATTGGTGGATTACTAACCCTTAAGGGTACCGACGCCGACGATCGAGTCAATTTAGTTTCTTCTAATCCACCCGCGCAATGGAGCTTAGTGGCTAATGGTACTTTTGATATTGATTGGGTGGACGTTACCGATAGCGACGCGTCTGGCGGCAACGAAGTTTCCTTGGCAACGCCAGCCAATAATGTTAACGGGGGCAATAACTTAAATTGGGGTTTTTCGAGCAATCAAACTCCCACCGTCTCGACGCTTGGTCCGGCTGGCTACGTTGATGGATCTTGGACCACTGATTCGACTCCAACCTTGACCTTTACCACGGCTGATGGCGATGATGACGCAGTGCAATTTAATGTTCAGATTGATGACAGTAGTGACTTTGCCAGCTTGGTAGTTGACGCTTATTCAAGTTTGGCGGCAGCTGGAGCCTCGCAATATACTCCTTCATCTCTTTCGGACGGCTCTTATTATTGGCGAGTTCGTGTTTCTGATAATACTGCCACCTCCAGTTTTACTACCGCCAACAGTGGTTCGGTGGCTTTCCGTGTCGATACGGCCGGGCCAAACATTTCTTCGATTTCGGCTGGCACGCCAGGCGGAACTTCGGCGACTATCACTTGGACGACCAACGAAAATTCGACTTCTCAGGTTGAGTATGGCACCACGGCTAGTTACGGTAGTATTACTACTCTCGATACTGATCTAGAAACTTCTCACTCGGTAGGCTTGTCCGGCCTAACCCCCGGGACGACCTATCACTATCGCGTGGCTTCTGTGGATGGGGCGGGCAACAGCGCTTCTTCGACTGACCAGACTTTCGCTACGGCCGATACTTCGGAGCCCTCAGTCTCAATGACGGCGCCAACGGCTGGATCTTATGTTTTGGGGACAATTACTTTGTCGGCTGATGCGAGCGACAACGTCGGGGTGAGTGGCGTCCAATTTAAGCGAGGAACCGAAACGTTTGTTGGTTCTGAAGATACGTCATCGCCTTATTCGATTCAGTTAGATACTACGGCTTTAACTGATGGATCTTATTCTTTTTTCGCGGTGGCCCGAGATGGTGATGGGAATTACGCCACTTCTTCAACGGTGACCGTAACGGTCGATAATACGGCCCCGACGGCAGGCTCCTTCAGCTTTACGAGCGTGACCGCCACCGCCATTACTGCTTCTTCGACGGGGGCAAGTGATGCCACCGCGGGCTTAGCCGTTTTGCCTTATCAGTATCGAAACGTTACGACTAACACCTATTCATCGCTCACGTCGAGCGCGGTCACTTCCAGCAGTTTGACTCCAAACACGAGTTACAGTTTTACGGTGGGAGTAGTGGATCGATCGGGCAATTGGGCGACGACAACTCCGGCGGCCACTACGACTCTGGCCGCGACGCCAGTGAGTCTTGCTTTTGATGAAGATGAGGTTGATCAGATTGTGGTTAGTTGGGGGGCTAATAGTAATCCAGCGGGAACGGAATATTTTGCTGAAAACTTAACCGAGGCCACTAACTCTGGGTGGATTACTACCACCACCTGGACTTCGACCAGTTTGGCTACCGGCACGCCTTACCAATTTTCCGTCAAGGCTAGGAATAGTGAGAATGTCGAGACTGCCGCGCTGACGGGTTGGGCGACAACCAGCGACGGCTCTCCTGATCCAGAACCAGAACCCGAAGAAGATTCTGGGTCAAGCCGTTCTGGTGGCGGCGGGCGTTATCTCCGTCGAGTGGTGGAGGCGCCAGTCCAAGCCATCACTACTTTGTACGAAATTATTCCGGATTCCTTCTGGGCTTCAACCCCCGTTCCTGCCGCCTTGCCACCTGTTAATCCGGCCGATTTGCCAGCCACTCCGCCACCACCGCTAACCGGCGAGTGGCAGTTGGCTCCTGATCTGGCCATTAAAGATTTACTACTTAATCCTTTGCCCGGTTCGGTCGGGGATCTGGTGACTAAGTTCCCAACTCTCGAGCAATTATTTGCTGATTTGGGGGTCTCGCAGGTGGCTGATTTGAGGAAGCTTTCCGGGACGGCCATTAACCTGCCTTCACTTGGCGAGCTTGGGGAGGAGGTGCCAACTGATACCGTTTTTGCTCGCGGAGCTGGTGGGACAATCGATAAAAAGGTTTCGGTTTTGGTGAGTGAGCAGGGAACTTTCCAAAAAAATCTAAATGTTTTGGCCGGGAAAAGTGTTGAATTTGTGGTTAAGCCGAGCCAGGAGGTGAGTGCGGTTAAGGGCTATCTATTGTTGGCCGAGCGCCCGAAGTCAAATATCATTTCTCGCTTGGCCTCTCAGTTAGTAGCGGCGGCAGGTTTGAGTGGTAACGATTCGACCTCTGCGGCTACGACCGAGATCGAGAATCGCTTGGTGGTCGAAGAGTTTGATTACACGGATCCTGATGGCGACGGTTTGTATACTGGTACTTTGCGAACGCCGATCGTGGCGGGTAAATATGAGTTAGTCACCACTCTGGCTTATAAGAGCGTTAAGTTGGGAACCAAGGAATTGCGTTTAACAACCGTGATTGATCCGGAGGGCTACATCTTTGAGCGGATTGATGGCAAAGAGGCGCGTGTGCCTGGCGCCACGGTCACGCTCTGGTGGCGTAATCCCGCCACGGCCAGCTTCGAAGTTTGGCCAGCCGGTAAGTATCAACAAGATAATCCTCAGGTTACGGCCGAAAGAGGGACCTACTCTTTCTTAGTCCCAGAGGGTTCATACTATTTGGTGGTGCAGGCTAAGGATTATCGACCATTCCAGGGGGACGTGTTTGAAGTTCGCTCGGGCAATAGCGTTCACACTAATATCGAATTAACCTCAGAGTTTAACTTGGCGCGAGTGTTTGATTGGAAGTTGATTCTCTTGATCGCCACGCTTGGGCTTTTGGGGTATAATTTCTACCGAGATCGAAAACATTAATCCTGGAAGATGAAAAAATATTCTACCCCTCTACTTATTTTACTGGTAGTAATTTTGGTTTTTTTGACTTGGCGTTACCGATCGCTCTATCGACAAGCCGAGTCTCAGTTGGCTGAGGTGGCTCTTAGCGCGCAAACCCTGGAGTTTACGCAGTTGTTTATTCAGAAAATTTTGCAGGCTGAGGGGGCGATTGATTTTGATACTCGTTTGGAATTAGAAAATCGGGTTCGAGCTC
The DNA here is from genome assembly GCA_964444555.1 of uncultured Candidatus Saccharibacteria bacterium. Taxonomy (GTDB): domain Bacteria; phylum Patescibacteriota; class Minisyncoccia; order Phycocordibacterales; family JACOZG01; genus CAYUHC01. The sequence goes on from CAYUHC010000011.1 coordinate 20,932, forward strand.
TAGGCGAGCCAGAAATTTTGGCCGCCTGGCAATCTTTTACTTCAAGCGTTACTCAGGCCGAAGCCCAGCAGGAGGTCAAGGATTTATTGGCTTTGTTGATCGATCATGTTGAAGCCGACCGTTAGGTGGGCGGGAGCTTTATTTTTTGGTTGGGTTGTTTTAGTCACGGCGGCAGTCACCGATTTTCAAGCGACCGATAATTTTATTGTTGAGGGAGTTAACTTTTCTTCAGCGACGGTTGATCTGGTGATCAATTCTGGTTCGACGGCTGAGTCGATAGAATTTTCGGCCGGAGAATTTTTTGTTACTAATCCGGGAACTTTTTCTTTTTCGGTGGCCAGTTCAGGGGTTGCCAGTTTGCGGGCGGAGCGCGATGGGAGCGTGGTGGCCTGCGAAGAAAATGTTACTCCCGGCACTACCGCCTTAACTCTACCGTTAACGGCCGGCCTGTATGAACTTATTCCTTCGGCCGTGGTGTGTGAATCGGAGGAGGAAGAAGAAGAGGATTCTGTGGCTACCACTACTCCCGAACGTGATCCACCTGGTTTGCCAGTGCGAGTGGTCAGTCCAGTTTGGCGGGCGGTCGCCACCGTTCCCAGTGGCCAGTTGGGAGGAGTTTCAGCCCCGACGAGACGGTTGGTGGTGGGTTCAATCGGGGATGATGTGCGTCAGCTCCAAGTGATTCTTAATCGTGATCCGCGGACACGGGTGGCAGTGGCGGGGCCAGGATCACCAGGGCAAGAGACGACCGTGTACGGAGGATTGACTCGCGCGGCAGTGATTCGGTTCCAGGAACAATACGGCATCGTGACTGGTCCAGCGACGCCCGGGTATGGTGAAGTTGGCCCCCTAACTCGCGCTAAAATTGCCGAGCTTGCCGCGCCGACTGCGAACGAAGAGCCCGAGACCAGATTGAATCTATTACAAACTTACGTGCGTCTTTTGGAGGAGTACGTGCGTCTTCAGCGAGCGTTACAATAATACTTTATGAAATATTTAAAATTAGGATTCGCGTTTAGCTTGGGGTTGGGGATCAGTTTTTCGGCCGTAGCGATCGGTGCGACGACGATTGGTAACAATATTTCGACCGGCGGTAATTTGGAAGTAACCGGCAACGCCACAACGACGGGCGATTTGGTGGTCGAAGGGAATTTGACGATTGAGGGTTCGTGCGTTGGCTGTGGTTCTGGCGAGGGGGTGTCGTCAATTTCAGTTAATGGATCAACGACGACAATTAGTGGCTTTACGGCCCTCTCCACCACAACGATTACGGGGATTACTAATCAGTATCTGCCGCACGAAGGGAAATATGCTTATTTTTATGCCAGCACTTTTGGCCAAACTCAGCCGACCGGACTTGATCCGAACGCTGGCAAGATGAGTCATTGGAGTTTTGGCGTTTCCGACCCGACGGGTGCGAGCGACACTAAGCGAGGCGATGTAACATATTGGACTGGCTATAACTTAAACGAGACGGGCAACGCTCAGGTTTGTGACACGATTGATAATCACTGTATTTTTGATCGGACGGAGGTTTATTGGTGGGACGGCACTAAGCCGGTCTACGAGCATCACATGGGTTATATTGATCGCAACGGTGTCACGCATCGGATTTGGAATCAGCAATCAGAGCTTAATAATTCCAACACGGTTTTGAGTTTGGGCGCGACGGCTTTCGACGTTTACGATACTGGTAACAATACTAGTTATTTTACTTTGAGCAGTACTTCGGCTAGCTTCGTCAGCCAGGCGACAATCAATATGAAGAACGGTGCCTATTTAGTTGGTCAACGAAATTCTTCGGCCGGTGGCTCGGGGGTGAATCTGATCGGCGTTCAGTCGGCGATTAATACGATTGCGATTGGTGGGGCGGCGGCAACCAACGGTTTGTATCTTAATGATCCAGTTATTCGCGGCAATGATGACGATGAGACGGCGATCGCGATTGGTTCGGATACTCAAACCGTTAACGATGATACTAATGTGATTAAGTTCGTTCGGGCTCAATATAATATCTCCTCGCCCCAGTCTACTTTAAGAACTTCCAGCCCCCATGTTTCTATTTCGGCGTCGAGTTCAGAAATTCGATTGGGTACGGGCTTGTTTTACGCTCAGGACACTGTACTGCGACGAGCCGCCGCCAATAATCTGCAATTTACGGCGGGCACAGCGGCCACTAGTACTTTGACGATCGGTAGCGCTAGTTATAGTAAGGGCTCATGTTTGGAGCTTTACGATACGGCCGGTAATGTGGTTTATGCTTATGTTCCGGCCGGGGGAACAGCTTTTACCCTTTCGTCAACGAGTTGCAAATAGGGTGGGTGGAGTGATAAGCTCAAGCTTAATTATTCTGGGCGCTTAATTCTTAATGGTTATGAAATACTTGATGGCGGTGGTGGCAGTAATGTTAGCAATGACTGGTTTGGTAACAGCTCAGACGACTTGGACGGGCACGAATGATGCCGCGGGAAATTCTTTAATTAATCTTCCAGTTTTGGGCCAGACTCCAGCGGACGCTAGTTACGTTCGGACGCTGACTCCTCCCGATTATGGTGCGACTTATCCGACAACCGCTGATCCCGCCGCTGGAAAATCAGGTCTTTGGGTTGAGGGCATGGGCGCTTTGATTGGTGGCACTGGTTCTGTCCGTGGCGATCGGACTTTTTTCCGGGGTTATAATCTTTCGCCTGGTGCCAACGGTCAGGCTTGTGCCGCTATGGATAATCACTGTATCTTTGACCGAACTGAGGTTTACTATTGGAACGGCACCTATCCTTCCTACGAACATCACATGGGCTTTATTGGTCGCGACGGCATTGTGCGTCGGATTTGGAATATGCAGGCCCGGCTTGATAAATATGCTATCGACCTCGGTCTCCAGGCCACCCAGTTCGCCGTTTACGATGAGTATACGTCTGGGGTGGAGAATTCTTACTTTTCTTTGAGTAGTACGACGGCAATGTTTAATCAGACCACTGGTTTGGTTTTGAATCGCAACAACATGCCCCTGCTCGGTTTGCGAACGGCTTCCGCGGGTGGCAGTAGCACTCGGCTGTTGACGCTTAATAACATCAACATGATTCAGATGGGTGGCGCCGCTCCTTACAACGGCCACTCCTTTATCACTCCCGTATTGTGGTCGTCTGATGAGTCTCATACGATTGCCCTTGGTTCTGGTAATAATGTGATTAACGATAACGATGGAGTGATCAAGTTCGTTAAGGCGAAGTACAATATTACTGCCCCAGCCGTGACTCTCCAGACGATGAATCCGCATGTGGCGATCAGTGCTTCTAGCTCTGATATCCGTTTAGGCGCCTCGGCTAACTTCTTTGATTTGGACACCCGGATTACCCGTCCAGCGGCCAACAACCTTCAATTGACCGCGATGACTGCCAACGCCACCACCACCATTACCTTGGGTCGTAGTGGTCAAAATAAGGGTACTTGTTTAGAGCTATTTGACCACGCGGGTAGCCCGGTTTACCTTTCGGTGGCTCCTGGCGCCAACACGGTTTCGGTCTCGCCGGTTAGCTGTAAATAGGGGCTTGACTTGCCTTTGGCCATAAGTATACTAAGAGGGCTTCGGCTTAAGGGACGAAGCGGTCTTTGACAATCGAAAAGTGTTGTATGTTTGTGAGTTTTCTTTTGTTCCGTTTCATTCGATGGGCTATTGCCGCCAAGGCAGTAGTCTTTAATTAGAGTTTGATCTTGGCTCAGGATGAACGCTGGCGACGTGGATAAGGCATGCAAGTCGAGCGCCCCGCAAGGGGAGCGGCAGACGAGGTAGTAACACGTAGGTACGTACCCCCAAGTCGGGCATAGCTAGCCGAAAGGTTAGGTAATTCCCGATGGTCTCTTCACCAATTGGTGAAGAGTAAAGATTTATCGCTTGGGGAGCGGCCTGCGAAGTATCAGCTAGTTGGTAGGGTAATGGCCTACCAAGGCAATGACGCTTAGGGGAGGTGAGAGCCTGACCCCCACCGATGGGAC
>CAYUHC010000012.1:0-22195 GCA_964444555.1 uncultured Candidatus Saccharibacteria bacterium
ATTTGCGGGTCGGCTCCCAGTTCTTCGGCCAACATCCCGGCCAGATGAGCCATTTCGATGGAGTGATCTAGCACATTCTGGCCATAACTGGTGCGGAAGTGGAGTCGGCCCAGGATGAGCAGAATGCGAGCGTCAAGATTAAAGACGCCAGCTTCGTAAGCGGCTTCCTCACCGCGGCGCTTAATTACTTGAGCGATTTCTTCTTTGGCTTTCTCGACAATTTCTTCAATTTTGGAGGGTTGGATGCGGCCGTCGGCGATCAATTTCTCTAAGGCCAGCTTGGCGATTTGCCGGCGGACGGGGTCAAAGGAGGAGAGGACGATGGTGCCGGGCGTGTCATCAATAATTACTTCTACGCCAGTCGCTTTCTCAAAGGCACGAATATTGCGGCCTTCTTTACCGATAATTTTGCCTTTGACGTCATCTGATGGGATCTCTACTACTGTCGACATCACTTCGGGCACGGTGGCATTGGCCAGACGTTGGATGACGGTGGTGAGGATCTCTTTGGCCTTGTGCTCTAACTTTTCGGCGCCTTGGACCTCAAGTTTATGCATCCGGACGGCAAAATCTTCTTCGTGAGCCCGTTCGATGGTTTTAATAATCTCTTGTTTGGCTTCTTCGGGGGAGAGTCCAGCCACTCGTTCTAATTGAGTGCGGGCGAGATTCTCCATTTCGGCCACGCGCGCGGCGGCGGTGGCGGCTTCTTCTTGGGCACTTTTGGCCTGTTCCAGCTCGGCATCTAAGTCGGCCTGACGCTTGTCGAGATAATCCTCTTTTTTGACCAGGCGATCTTCTTTTCGTTTAAGTTCGACCTCTTTCTCGCGAGCCTGGTCGCGAGCTTCGCGGATGGCGTCTTCGGCCTCTTGAGTGGCGCGTTCAATAATCTTTTGGGCCTGATCTTTGGCCTCAAGCATGGTCTGCTTGATGGCTAACTCAATCGAACCCTTTTGACCGAGGGTAATAATCCAGCGGAGGAAGTAACCAAAAACAACGCCGCCCAGCGTAGCTGTGCCGACGATAACTAGTAAAGTAGCGATGTCCATACGGAGGTTAGTCCGCGGGCCTGTCTTTCTGTTCTGCGATTAAGGGTAAAGGGAAAAGCATTCGGAAGGTAGGGAGAAAAGCGGTAAGAAAGCGGTCGCGACGGAAAAAATTAATTAGCAATAAGGGCACGACTTTACAGTAACAGAGGTTACTAGCAGTGTAAAGAGTGACCCGTCCGGCTATTTTTTGATCTTGATCACCTCGTCAACTAAACCGTATTTTTGAGCTTCTTCGGCCGACATAAAGTAGTCGCGGTCGACGTCCTTTTCGACTTGAGCCAGAGATTGGCCAGTAAATTCGGCCATTAGCTTGTTGAGCAGATTTTTGGTGCGGATCATGTGGCGAGCCGTAATTTCAATATCAGAGGCCTGACCTTCGGCGCCACCGAGTGGTTGGTGGATCATGACTTCGGCATTAGGTAGGACGAAGCGCTTACCCTTTTTGCCCGCGGCGAGGACCCAGGCGCCGCCTGAGGCCGCCAAACCCACGCAGGTGGTGGAGACGTCGGCTTTGATTAAGCGCATCGTGTCGATGATGGCGAGAGTGGCCGTCACTGAGCCGCCGGGTGAGTTAACGTAGAGCCGGATATCTTTTTTGGGATCCTCCGCTTCTAAAAATAGCAGTTGGGCAATGATCAGGTTGGCGACAGTGTCGTCGATCGGTCCACCCAAAAAGACGATGCGATCTTTGAGGAGGCGAGAGTAAATATCATAAGCCCGCTCACCAAATTGCGATTTTTCCAGCACGGTTGGGATTAAGATAGACATGCGGTGAGTTTAGCAAATTATGCCTGATTTTCAAGCCAGGTTAGTGTTTTGTCATTGATGAGATAACCGCGAACGTATTGGGTGGCGGCGCTGTCGCTGGCGTCGGGGTAGTGCTGTTTGAGATGAGCCACTTCGGGCGCCAGCTCTTCGGGTGTTGGTTCGATTTTTTCTACCTGGGCAATCTTTTCGAGAAGTAAGCTGGTTTTGATTCGGCGGACGGCGTCGGCTTGCCATTCGGTGCGCAGATCGGCTTCAGTTTTTTTGAGATGAATTAAGTAATCTTCGAATTTTAAGTTCATTCGTTCGACCTCGTGGCGCAATTCGTCAATCATTTTTGACAATTCGGTTTCGATCAAAATTTTTGGCGCAGTGAGCTCGGTAGCTTGGGCGAGGGCTTCGAGCAAGGCGACGCGGTGCTTGCTTTTGGCTTTGGCAATTTTTTCTTGCGTTAGGTTGGTTTTAATCCGCTCTTGGAGTTCGGTGACAGTTTTAAAATCACCCAAGCTAGCGGCGAATTCGTCAGTCAATTCGGGCACGGCACCCGTCTCTTTGTTGGCTCGGGCTTTTTGGACTTCGGCAATCACTTCCGTCACCTCTTGATCGGTGACTTCTGGGGTGGCGGGTTTGTTTTTGTTGGTGTCGCTGGCGATTTGGCGATAGTTTGGCAGATCGAAGGTTGGGACGACGGCGGTAACTAGTTTAAATTCCACCGGATTTCCGAGGGCTAGTTTATTGAGCGTGATCATTGGTCGGCCCAGAACGTCCAATTTGTGTTCGGCAATAATTTCGGCGTAGCGCTTACTAATGGCTCGTTCGGCCATGGCGTGGAGAATCGTTTCTTCTCCGAGATGTTTAACTAAAACGTTTTCTGGTACGTGCCCGGGGCGGAAGCCGTCGAGTTTAACGTCGCGCCCCAGCTCGGCGATGGCCGCCGCGCGGAAGCTCTCAAAGTCAGCGGCCGGAATGGTGCCGACAATTTCTAACTCCGAATCGGGGAGCGGGGTGATGGTGGTATTGTTCATAGGTGCGGATAGTCTAGCCGCTCTCGGCCGGAAATGCAATTACTCTCTTAAAGTTATCAACATTTTAGATTAAGAAAATTTTTTCACCCTTCTCCACCTGCTATACTTAAATCAAATGACGAACGACGTCGTTATGCCGCCGGTGGTACCGGCGCCGAGCACTCCGCCTGCGGCTCTCCCGCCAGTCTCTCATGAGCGGGTGGCTGTGGTCGCGGTGATCGTAGCAATTCTTGTGATTGGTGTGGGAGTAGCTTGGTTGTGGCTCGGGCGCGAAGCGAAGGTGGAGGAGCCGGCACCAGTTGATCCGCGAGTGGCGGTGGCTCAGTTTTTAGAAAACGCGCCGCCAGCAACGGAGGAGGCCAAGCGGGCGGTGGGAGAGTTTATTAAAAACGCGCCACCGGCTAGCGCTAGCGCCCAAGCGGAAGTTAGTAAGTTTTTAGAAGCAAATTAATTGGCTAACCAAAATTTTATGAAGCAGGACAAGATTACAAAAATCGTTCCTTATATTGGCACTTTAGCCGCCATCTTGATTGTGGGTGGCTTGGTGTCGGCTCAAACGTATGGCGGCTGGACAGACGCGCCGGCTAATCCGCCAAGCGGCAACGTGGCCGCGCCGATTAATGCTGGGCCAGTTGCTCAAACTAAAGAGGGCAATCTCCAGCTTAATGGTAGTTTGGGTGTCTCGGGTAGCTCAATTTTTGCTGACACTGTTAACTCAAATAAAAGTAATGGCGGGTATAACTTTATCGTTAATCAGGTAGGGAAGGGGGCTTATGGTTTGGCGGTAAATATGAATACTGGCGGTTTCGCGATTGACGATGTGGGAAATGGTTCAGGCCAAACTCTTTTGCACCTCTCAAACAGTATTTTGGGCGGCACTATGAGTTTGGGCACCACGGCGCCAAGTGCTGGCCTCAAGCTTGATGTGGAGGGTAAGGTTGGCGCAGAGGCTTACTGTGATAAGAATGGTGAAAATTGCTACACCACGGCGCAGATGGCCGCAACGACTGGTGGGGGCGCTGTTGATCTAAGTGGTTACCAGAAGATTGATTCGACGGGAAACGGCGCTAAGCTCGGTTGTTTGGGGCCCAACTTTTCGATCAAAACTATTAATGCTAATGGTACGGTAACTTGTGAGGCTGATGATATTGGGACCACGGGTTCAGCACCGGTTCTTTCGGTGGTGGATTCACCCAAGGCTTATGGTTCTACTGGCCAGCCAGAATCTTTTGCTGTCTCGGTTTGCCCAGCTAATACGGTTGTTGTGGGTGGCGGTGGCTACTGTGAAAATGGTTTGATGACGGAGTCTTATGGAGATCACAACAATAATACTTGGAGCGTAAAATGTGGACGTTATACCACGCAAGATGGTGGTCAAACGAGCAACACGCGAGCCGTTTCTTGGGGGCGATGTATCCGGCTTAACTAATTTAACGTCAATCAAAAAATCCCGCTTTGCTCGCCATCTGGCGGACAGAGCGGGATTTTTTCTGTGAACGTTTGATGTCTACTGTAACTCGGCTTCGATGGAGGCGCTCTCTTGGTCGAGATTATCAAAGTTCGTCGCGGCGGCATCAGCTTCGATGTCGGCAATTTCGTCAGATTGGCTAGTGCTTTCGAGCTCGGTCGTGGTCTCGTCTCCAACTACTTCCGTCGTGGTTGTGGTGGCGGTCGGAGCAGGGGTGGTGGTCATTGAGTCGCGGTTAACAAACAAGTAAGCCGCTCCAGCAATGAGCAGGATCACCACAATAATTGAGCCGATTAGCGAGCCTTTGGATTCGTTTTCTGGGTTCATGGTTGGGGAATTACTTAACGATTAATTTAAGCGAAGCGATCGTTTTGACGATAGCTTCGTGGGCGCCTTTGAGGGCGGTAACCGTGGCCTGGCTCTGGACGCGGGCTTCGGCCGCCGCGGCCTTGGGGTCTTCGGCTGAGGCAACGGCGGATAATTTGGCCTTAAGCAGAGTTAAGGCGTCGTTGGCCGCCGTTACTTTGACTTCGGCCGCGGCGGCGAGGGTCTCCGTCGCACTTACATCCACACCTTCGGCTTCGAATTTGTCGAGCCGAGAGTTGATGCGACCAAGCAAACTGCGCTCGCGATTAATGGCGGCTTCAAACCGGGCCACTAACCGACTCGCGCGCTCGGCAATGTTAACGGAGATTCGTTCTCGGGGATTGGTGCTCGAAGAAGCTCTGGTTTTATTAATAATTGGCACCTTAATGTTGCGCAGCTTGCCATCCCGATCGCGAACTTGGATATTGGCTGTGCCTTGAGCTTCTACATTAATGCCCGCTGATGCTTCTTGTCCGTAAACCACACCGCTACTAGCCACTAGTAAAACTAGCGCCGGAATTAAATATTTGGTCTTCATGCCAGCAATTATACTGCTTGTTTCTGTTTGTACAAAGCGCAACCTTCGGTAAAGACGGCCATCGCCGCGGCCTGGTCTTTAAAACCGCCAACTTTTACCTCTTTGTTCTGCAATTGTTTATAGGTCGCGAAAAAGTGTTCGATTTCTTTGAGAACGTGAGGGTTAATGTCGGTCAGATCTTTGACTCTAGCCCAACGTGGATCATCGACTGGGACGCCAATAATCTTGTCGTCCGCCTCGCCACCGTCAATCATCGAGAGCAGAGCCACGGGTCGGACGCGAACTAGGATGCCCGGTAGGAGAGGGTAAGTGGTGAGGACAATTACGTCGACTGGGTCATTGTCGTGCCAGTGAGTTTGTGGCACAAAGCCGTAGTCAAATGGGTAGTCTTGGGCGCTATAAAGCACTCGATCCAGGGCGATCAAGCCAGTCTCTTTATCGATTTCGTACTTATTTTTCGATCCCTTATTGATCTCAATAATCGTGTTGATGCTCTCGGCGGTACCGGGGGCAACGTGGTGGAGTAGACTCATGATTAATTAGCTTAAGCGTTATCGGTTGGTAAAGATTCGGCTGGGGTTATAGCGGCTTCTGGAGCCGCTGATTCTGGTGAGTGGATGTCGATTTTCCAGCCCGTTAATTTGGCGGCTAGGCGAGCATTTTGGCCACCTTTGCCGACGGCCAGCGAAAATTGGTCAGCATCAACCTCGATCTCGGCGCGGTTCTCTTCTACATGAAGTTTAACTTTATTGATCCGAGCTGGCGAGAGAGCGCTGGCGATAAAGGTTTCAGCATTATCTGACCATTCGATAATATCGATTTTTTCGCCACCTAGTTCTGAGATGACGGTGTTAACGCGAACGCCTCGTTGGCCGACGCACGAGCCGACCGGGTCAATGCTGGGATCGGTCGAGGTGACGGCGATCTTGGTGCGACTGCCGGCTTCGCGGGCAATGGCTTTGATCTGGACGGCGCCGCTAGCAATTTCTGGGGCTTCCACCGCAAACAATTCTTCAACAAATTTGGGGTGGGAGCGTGAGAGGCGGAGATTAACCCCACGTGGCGTGTCTTCCACGGCGTAGAGATAAGCCTTAATTCGCTCACCTTGGCGGTAATATTCGCCCATGATCTGCTCTTCGCGGGGCAGAATCGCCGTGGTGCGGCCCAGGTCAACCAAGACGTTGCCTCGTTCGATTTTTTGGACCTTGCCGTTAAGGATCTCGCCCTCGCGTCCGGCGTAATCAGAGAGAATTGACTGTTTTTCGGCTTCGCGGATGCGCTGAATAATCACTTGTTTAGCGGTTTGAGCGGCGATGCGGCCGAAATCATCCTTAGTTTCCAGGGGGAAAGTGATCTCGTCACCGGCTTGAACATTGGCTTTCATCAAGCGGGCGTCGTCCAGCATAATGTGCTGTTCGTCATTAAAGTGGACTTTGGCGGGAGTGGTCACACCCGGCTCTGGCTCAGGCGTCTCCTCGTCTTCGGCCAAGAGCATCGATTCGTCCACGACGATTTTGACCTGCCAAAAATCGGTTTGGCCGCTGTCGATGTCTAGTTTGGCCCGGATGATCTGGCCCTTTTTGCCAAAGTCTTTTTTATAAGCCGCGACCAGGGCGTCTTCGATTGCGCTGATAATTTTGTCTTTCGCAATGCCTCGCTCCTCCTCTAATTGATCGAGGGCGGATTTGAGAATTTTTAGATCCATCATAATTGTCGTTTTTAGTTTAAAAAATGCCGGTTCGCGCGCGGGCGAAACGGACATAACCGATAACGTTTACACTCTAACTCAAGATGTTGAGAAAAGCAAATTATACCCAGCCGTCGCGACGCAAAGTGCGTTATACTTAAAGAGTCTATGTGGCTTGATCAAGAACAATTAAAACATTTCTTGTTGGATGCCGGTCTGCTCTCGGCGGCAGATGTCGAAATTATTTTTGCCGATGCTCAAGCGCGCAGTGTTAGTTTTGATGAAGCTCTGCTCGCCAGTGGAAAAATTTCTGAAGATGATTTGCGGCGCGCCAAGGCGTACGTGCTAGGCGTACCTTTTGTTGATCTTAAGCGACTTAAAATTGAGCGCGAAGTTTTGGGTCAGATCCCCGAACCGATTGCGCGCAAGCACAACATCGTGGCTTACGCGCGGACGCCTAAGGGTTTGGAGGTGGCGATGATTGATCCGGCCGATCTGGAAGCGATCGAGTTTATTCGCAAGAGTATTGGCGGCAAAATTTTACCTCGCTTAACGGACGCAGGCTCGATTAAGAGCGTGCTGATCCAGTATCAAAAAAGTTTGAAGGCAGAATTTGGCGACATTGTGCGCAGTGAGGTGAGCAAGTTGGGTGCGACGGCTACGCCTGGCGACGAAGCCGGAGAAGAGGATCTTAAAAAGTTAGCGGAAGATCTGCCAGTGGTGCGAATCGTTGATAGCCTGCTTCAGCACGCGATTACACAGAAGGCCTCCGACATTCACGTCGAAATTTTTGAGACTGAGGTGGTGGTGCGTTATCGAATTGATGGCTTATTGCACGACGCCATGCTCTTGCCGCGTCAGGCGGGTCCGGGCATTGTGGCCCGAGTTAAGGTTTTGGCTAGTCTGCGTTTGGACGAAAAGCGCTTGCCGCAAGATGGTCGGTTTAAGCTCGAACTTAATGGTCAAAAAGTTTCTTTCCGTGTGTCGATTCTGCCCACCTTTTATGGCGAAAAGGTGGTGATGCGTTTATTGCCCGAGAGTAGCCGCGGTTTGTCGCTTGAAGAATCTGGTTTCCATGGCGAGGGCTTAGAGCGAGTCCATCGAGCGACGCGGCGCACGACGGGAATGATTTTGGTAACTGGTCCGACTGGTTCGGGTAAGTCCACCACTCTTTATACTGTGATGGAACTACTCAACACGCCCGATGTAAATATTTCGACGATTGAAGATCCGATTGAATATCAGATGCCGCGAGTTAATCAAACCCAAGTTAAGCCCGATATTGGGCTGACCTTTGCTTCGGGTTTGCGCAGTTTGGTGCGCCAAGATCCCGATATCATTATGGTGGGGGAAATTCGCGACAAAGAGACGGCAAGTTTGGCCATTAACGCGGCGCTGACTGGTCACTTGGTTCTTTCTACTCTCCACACTAATTCGGCGGCCGGCACGATCCCGCGCATGTTGGAGATGGGCGCTGAACCTTTTTTGCTCGTTTCGACAATTAATGTGATTGTGGCTCAACGTTTGGTGCGACGTTTGGGCAGCGGTAAGCAGAAAAAAACTTTGACGCCAGTTGAGTTAGAAAAGTTGGGCGCGTTGGTTGATCTGGATCGCTTGCTAGGCTTTTTGAAAACGGAAAAGGTGGTGCCCGAAAACGCAACTTGGGCGGACGTGCCTTTCTATAATCCCGGAGCGGGAGGCGAAGGTGAGGAGGATGGTTATCGGGGTCGCATTGGTATCCACGAAGTTTTGGAGTTGTCGACGACGGTCCGAGATCTGGTGATGAAGAGCGCGACGGCTGCCGAGATCGAAAAGCAGGCTAAGGCCGAGGGGATGATGACGATGCTTGAGGACGGAGTGTTTAAGGCGACGCAGGGGATTACGACTTTAGAAGAAGTTTTACGAGTGATTACCGAATAATATGGAATTTAATTTTCGAGCGACGCGAGGTGATGGCGAGGAGATTACTGGTACGGCGAGCGCGCCAGACCGCTTTGCGCTGGCGCGCGACTTGCGCGTCCAGGGTTTAACGGTGATTAGTGCGACGGAGGTCGGCAAGCTCACTAAGCCGCGTTTTGATCTAGAGCGATGGTTTGGCCACGTCGGAATGAAGCAGTTAATTATTTTTGCCGGCTCACTCTCGGCGATGATCAGCGCCGGCCTCTCGCTCTCGCGAGCTCTCGAAGTGTTGCGTCGCCAAACTTCGCACCAGCGGTTTAAGAAAATTATTGGCCAGATCTTAACTCGGGTTACGACCGGTGCCACCCTCTCGCAGTCTCTGCGGGAGTATCCCGACGTTTTTCCGGGTGTCTTTATCGCGATGGTCGCGGCCGGTGAGGAGAGTGGTAATTTGGCTCAGTCCCTTGAGGTGGTGCGTAGCCAGTTGGCCAAAAGTTATGATTTGCGTCGCAAGGTTAAGGGCGCGATGATTTATCCGGCCATTATTTTGATTGTCATTATCGCGATTGGAGTATTGATGATGATTTATTTGGTGCCCCAACTAACCTCGCTATTTAAAGAACTTAAGGTTGAACTGCCCCTTTCGACTCGCTTAGTGATGGCCGTTAGCGACTTTCTGACCACTCACACCTTACTAGCGCTCGGGGGAGCGCTGGCGGTGATGATCGCGGCGATCCAGGTAGTGCGTTCGCGCCGCGGGTCTCGTTTTTTGGCGCGACTATTTTTAAAATTGCCAGCCGTATCGACGATTATTAAAAACGTTAACGCGGCGATTACGATGCGGACACTCGCTTCGTTGATTGCCGCTGGCGTCTCGATGCTCGAAGCCATCTCGATTACCGAATCGGTGATCCAGAACCCTTGGTATAAAGAAGTTTTGGCTTCGGCGGGAGCGGGGATCGAGAAGGGCGGCACCCTGTCGACGACATTTAAATCTCGCGAAGATCTTTACCCTGTTTTGGTTGGCGAGATGGCCGAAGTCGGCGAAGAGACAGGAAATCTTTCGGGCATGTTGCTCAAGGGGGCAAGTTTTTTTGAGGACGAAGTTGATCAGGCGACTAAAAACTTGTCGACGATTATTGAACCGGCGCTGATGGTGTTTATCGGTATCGTCGTTGGCTTTTTTGCCGTCTCGATGCTCGCGCCAATGTACTCTCTGACCGATGCTTTCTAATCGCTCAATTGGTGCTCGTCTAGGATTTAGTCTCGTTGAGGCGCTGGTCGGCGTGACGGTTTTTACACTTCTAGCTTTAGGAATTTATCGGGGCTTCGGCAGTATTATGCGTTTGTCAGAATTTTCGCGGGTCAAGACGGCGGCGGCTTTGGTGGCCAATAGTCAGTTTGAGTTGATGCGTAATTTGCCTTATGGCGACATTGGTTTGCTGGGCGGAATACCGGCCGGAGTTTTGCCACGCACCCAGGTGGTCGCGGCCAATGGTTTTACCTTTAACGCCACGACGACGATCCGTAATATTGATGATCCCTTTGACGGCACGATTGCTGGCACGCCTAAAGATTTTTCTCCCGCGGATTATAAGTTGGTCGAAATTTCTTTGGCCTGCCCCGAAGCGGTTTGCGGATTAAGTAGCCCGCTAACTTTTACGGCCACAATTGCTCCGCCTCATCTGGAGACGACGACGGGCAATGGTGCTTTGTTCGTTCAGGTGCTTGATGCTAGTGGCCAACCTGTGCCGCAGGCCAGTGTCCAGGTGGAAAATCAGTCGAGCAATCCGCCGATTGTGATTGATGAGGTGACGGACAACGCGGGCATGCTCCAATTAGTAGACGTACCACCGGGCCTCACTTCTTACGCCGTAGCCGTCAGCAAGAGCGGCTACTCTTCTAGTCGAACTTATCCTGACGATGATCCCGAGAATCCTAATCCGGTCGATATGGACGCGACGGTGGTGGCTGGGCAGGTGACGCAGGTCACCTTGGCCATTGATCGGCTAAGCGAAGTGACGTTTAAAACCCTGTCTAGTGTTTGCAGCCAGGTTGATTCGGTCAACTTTAATTTACGGGGCGTTAAAAAAATTGGCACTAATCCTGATATTTTTAAGTATCAATCTAATCAAGTGACTAACGTTAGCGGCGAGCGAGTGGTGCCTGACCTAGAGTGGGACACTTACGAGGTAACCCTCGGAGCGGGGAACTATCATTTGGCTGGCTCTATTCCGCTCTTGCCTCTAGTGGTGCCGCCGGACGCGACTTCGGAAGCCGTCTTAACGATGGCGTTGGCTGAGCCCAATGGTGTGTTGGTGGCCGTTAAAGATTCGGCGACCGGTTTACCGCTCGACAACGTATCGGTCACGATTGGCAGCAAAACCTTGGAGACCGACAAGGGATTTTGGCGTCAGACGGATTGGTCTGGTGGGAGTGGACAGGATAATTTCTTAGCGGTTAACCGCTACGCGGTCGATGATGGCAACGTGGACGTTCTAACAACCCCTGGCCTCTTTACTCTGCGAGGGGCGTTTGGCACCTTTGTACCTGCTGGCGTTTTGACCTCATCAGTTTTCGATACTGGCGCTTCGACCACTAATTTTTATCAGCTCACCTGGCAGACCGAAGCTCAGCCGCCCGAGACGGGAACGGATCCAGTGCGCTTCCAATTAGCCACCGCTTCCACCAACACCGCTACGACGACGTGGACTTATCTCGGGCCGGATGGCACCGCTTCGTCTTATTATGTTTTGGGTACCTACGATATTCCGGATGTTCACGACGGCGATCGCTACGTTCGTTATCGAGTTTATTTGCAAACGGCCGATGTGGCCTATTCGCCAACGGTCTCGGACGTGAGTCTGACCTATGGCTCGGAGTGTTTGCCGCCAGGCCAAATTCTTTTTAGCGATTTGGCGGACGGCAATTACACCGTGCGAGCGACCCGTTCGGGTTATCAAACTTGGGAGCAGACGGGGTTGGTCTTTAATCAAGATTGGCAAATGTTGGTAATTAATATGCTACCCCTTTAAATTTATGAAACGCGGCTTTAGCTTAATCGAAATTTTGGTGGTAGTAGGGATTGTTACCATTTTGAGTACGGCAGTTTCTGGCTTTGGTCGAAGTCTGTTCCGTGATCAGCGAGTTTTGCGCGGGCAGTTGGCGGCCGAGGATCAGGCTCGTCGGACCTTACGAAATTTGATTACTGAAATCCGCTCGGCCCGTAGTGCCGCCACCGGGGCTTACGTTTTGGCGGCGGCGGCCAGCTCGACTTTGACCTTCTACTCCGACATTAATGGTGACAATCTAACCGAGAGAATCCGCTACTTTGTTTCGGCGGGCAGTTTGCGTCGAGGAGTGACGCCAGCTACTGGTCAGCCCTACGTCTACCTCGACGCGAATGAAAAATTAGAATACGCCGTGTCGTCTCTAGTGGCGACTACAACACCCTTGTTTACTTTTTATGATGAGAACTATGCCGGGACGAGTACACCAATGACGGAGCCGATCCGAATTTCTGATGTTAGTTTGATCCGCGTCACTTTGCCGATCATGATTGCTACTTCCAGCGCGCCGGCCGTCTTTGAGGTTCAGGGGGTAATTAGGAGTTTGCGAAATTCGTCATGAACAAAAAACTTTCTTTACGCGGCGGTTATTTGTTAATCCAAGCTTTGGTCTTTGGCACCATTGGGTTAATCTTGATCGGAGCGCTGGCTTCGTGGGGGGCGGTTAACTTGCGTTCTTCTCGCTCCTTTGCCGCTCGGGAGCAAGCTTTCCATATTGCCGAAGCGGGAATTGAGTACTATCGCTGGCATTTGGCTCACGCGCCGACGGATTATAAAGATGGCCAGAGTGGTAATGGGCCCTATGTTCATACTTATAAAGACAAAGATGGTGCCGCCATTGGTACTTTTACCTTGACGATTACTCCGCCGTCAGTTGGTTCGACTATCGTGACGGTTTTGTCGGAGGGGCGAGTGACGAGTGATCCCACCGTTGTTCGGCGGATTGAGTCGCGTTTAGCCATTCCGTCTATCGCCAAGTACGCCTTCGTGGCCAACTCTGATATGCGCTTTGGCGAAGGAACAATCGTGTATGGACCGATCCATTCTAATCAAGGAGTGCGGTTTGATGGCCTGGCCTATAACGTGGTCTCGAGCGCGAAGGCCGAATATGATGATCCGGACCACACGGGAGCCAATGAGTTTGGCGTCCACACTCACGTGACTTTGCCCAGCGGTAATGTGGTGGACAGTTTTCGGGCGAGCGAGGCGCCGCCAACCAACCCAGTGCCGGTACGCACAGACGTGTTTGTGGCGGGGCGAGAATTTCCTTTGCCGGCCGTCGACTTTAACGGCTTTACTAGCGACCTGGCCACGATTAAGTCTCAAGCCCAAGCTTCGGGTCGTTACTTTGCCAACTCTGGCCGTCAGGGTTATCGCGTCCAATTTTTAACTAATGACACTTTTCGGCTTTATCGCGTCAACACTTTGCGCAGTGCGCCCAATGGTTGTAGTAATACGCAAAATCAAGCTGGTTGGGGAACTTGGAGTATTGCCACGGCGGGGAATGCTCAGACCTTGCTCGGGACTTACAATATTCCCGCTAATGGCCTGATTTTCTTAGAAGACAATGTTTGGGTGGATGGTCAGATTAATACCGCTCGCGTTACCGTGGCCTCGGCGCGTTTTCCCGAGAATCCTTCTACTTATACCAATATTACGGTTAACGAGGATTTGAAGTACACCAACTATGACGGCCGTGACGTGATCTCGCTTATTGCTCAGAACGATGTTAACGTGGGTCTCTATAGCGACACGGATTTGCAAATCGACGCGGCGCTGGTGGCCAAGAATGGCCGGGTGGGACGCTACTATTATCCGGGACCAAATTACTCTGGTAATCGCTGTTCGCCTTATCACGTGCGCAACTCGTTGACCTTGTTTGGGATGATCGGCACTAATGAGCGCTACGGTTTTGCTTATACGGACGGTAACGGTTATGACGATCGAGTAATTACTTATGACGGTAACTTGCTTTATGGTCCGCCACCCTCTTTCCCTCTAACTTCGGACCACTACGAAACCATTTCTTGGCGGGAGTTGTAGCCCGTGGGCTCGTGGTACACTGGAGGCCATGGAAGCCAAAATTATTGTCGCCAATTGGAAGCTTAATCCGGGTACTTGGCGTGAGGCGAGGGAGCTGGCGGCCCCCATCGCTCGAGCCACTAAAAAGTTAACTCGCGTCCGCGCGCTCATTTGCCCGCCGGCCGTTTATCTCAATGGACTGAAGGGGGTAGAGCTGGGAGCGCAGGATTGTTTTTGGGAAAAGTCGGGTGCTTACACCGGACGCTTGGCGCCAGCGATGTTGCGAAGCGTGGGGGTGACGACCGTGATTTTGGGTCACTCGGAAATGCGCGCGGCTGGTGATGATGACGCGGCAGTTAATCGCAAAGTGCGATTGGCGTTGGCTGAAGGTCTGGCCGTGATCTTGTGCGTGGGGGAGCGAGAGCGCGATCTCGACGGGCATTATCTGCGCGAGTTGGAAATGCAATTAATTAACTCGCTGGCGGGGGTGAGCAAGAAGCAGGCGAGCCAATTAATTATTGCTTACGAACCGCTGTGGGCAATTGGCGATCAAGCCAAGGAGGTCGACACACCGGGGGGCTTTCGCCATCAGGCAATTTTTATCCGTAAAGTTTTGGCGGGGCAATTTTCTAAGGAGCTGGCTTTGCGTTTGCCGATTTTGTATGGCGGCTCGGTGAATGCCAAAAACGCGGAAAGTTTTCTGCGAGATGGTCAGGCCAGCGGCCTCCTGGTTGGCCGCGAATCCCTGCGGGCTGATAAATTTATTGAAATTCTCAAAATTGCTCATGACCTCATTTAAGGTAATCACTGATCAGACGCCGGACTTTTGGCGGGGGAAAAAAGTTTTGGTCCGGATTGATGCGAATGTGCCGCTCGACGAGTCGGGGCGAGTGGCCAATGGTTTTCGGTTGGAACAAGCGCGACCGACGATTGATTATTTGCGACAGTCGGGCGCGCGGCTGATTTTGTTGGCACATTTGGGTAGTGATGAGTCACGTTCGCTTGCGCCCGTGGTGGATTATTGGTCAGCCAGTTTGGGTCTAAAGTTTGTGCCAACGCTTGAGGCGGCCGAGCAACTTTCTTTAAATGATGGCGAGGTGGCCTTGCTCGAAAATCTTCGTTTTAATCCTAGCGAAGAACAGAACGATCCGGCTTATGCCAAACAGCTGGCGTCGCTCGGCGAAGTTTATGTTAACGAAGCCTTCTCAGTTTCACACCGAGCGCACGCTTCGATTGTGGGATTACCGGCGCTCTTGCCGGCTTACGCGGGGATTAGTTTTGCCGCTGAGGTCGCGGCGCTCTCGGAGGCCTTCGCGCCGGAGCATCCCTTCGTCGTGATCGTGAGTGGCGCGAAGTTTAGCACCAAGGTTCCGCTGATAAAAAAGTTTTTACCTTTGGCCGATCGTATCATCATCGGTGGCGCGTTGGCCAACAGTTTTTACCAAGCGCGCGGATGGGAAGTGGGCACCTCGCTCGTCCACGAAGCGGAGTTGGTCAAACCTTTTCTTGATGAACCAAAATTAATGATTCCGTTTGATGTGCGAGCTTGCGCTGGCGATGTTTGTCGTGATGTCGCGGCTGATGCCGTTGGGGCGGATGAAAAAATTCTTGATGCGGGTCCGGCTTCGACCGCGGCGATCGTTGAGCTCTTAAAGACGGCGCGTCTCGTCCTCTGGAATGGACCACTCGGTAATTTTGAACACGGTTTCATCCAAGCAACGGCGGAGGTGGCTAAAGGCTTGGCAAACAGCGGCGCTCGTTCCATTATTGGCGGCGGCGACACGGTCGCAGCTCTCCAACAATTGGATCAATTAAATAATTTTAGTTTTGTCTCGACGGCTGGTGGAGCGATGCTCGATTTTCTGGGCAGTGGGACTTTGCCGGGAGTGGAAGCTTTAAACGGTCGGGCGTAGTTACACACCTAGCTCAGCTTTTAACTTAGCGGCATTGCCCGGCAAGTCGTGTTTGTCGCCAACGGCGTTTTGCGGGTTAGGAATTAGCCAGATGTGCGCGTGGGGAACTTCTTCGCCAACAATTTTGGAAATGATTGATTCGGTTTGAAAAGCTTTTTGTTGGGCGTGAGCAATTTTTTGCGCCACCAGAAAATAGTCACCAGCGTTAGGCACGTCCCAGACCCAGCGATAGTGTGGCTTGGGAATGACGAGCGTGTGGCCCGGAGCTTGAGGGCGGATGTCGAGAAAGGCGAGAAAGTTTTGATCTTCGTACACGATCTCGGCGGGGACCTCTCGATTAACGAGTCGGCAAAAAATACAATCAGTCATAGCGAAATGTTATCATAGTGCATCGTGACTAAGAAGGCGTGGAAGTTAAGAACCTCAAGCGGGATCTCTTTGCGGGATCAGTTGTTGGCGGGGCGAGGCGTGGCGGCAGAGGAGCAGGCGTTCTTCTTGATGCCTGATTACGCTCTCGCAATCCATGATCCGTTTTTGCTAACGGATATGGCGGTGGCGGTCGAGCGACTACTGCGGGCGATCGACTCCGGTGAACGATTGGCCGTGTTCGCCGACTACGACGCTGATGGAGTGCCGGCGGCCGCGCTCTTGGTGAGTTTTTTTCGTAAGATTGGTTTTAATAATTTTGAAGTTTATATTCCCGATCGCCACGAAGAGAATCATGGTTTGAGTGACGTCGCGATTCGGGGCTTGGCTGATCGCGGAGTTAAGTTGATTGTGACACTCGATTGCGGCATCGCGAACGCCGAGTCGGTAGCGACCGCCGCAACTTGGGGAGTAGAAATAATTATTACGGATCATCACTTGATCCCGGCGAGCGGTTGGCCGACGGCGGCGGTCGCAGTGGTCGATCCTAAACGCGATCTGGGAAAATATCCGTCACCAGATCTTTGTGGCGCCGGCGTGGCTTTTAAATTAGTTCAGGCACTAATCGCTCGAGGAAATTTTAATTTACCTACGGGTTGGGAAAAGTGGTTGTTGGATTTAGTGGCGATTGCCACCGTCAGCGACATGGTGCCACTGGTGGGAGAGAATCGTGCCTTGGTCCGTTACGGATTAATTGTTCTTCGCAAATCACCGCGAGCTGGCGTGCAGGCCTTGTGTCGAGTTTTAAATTTAACGCAAGAAAGTTTGAGCGAAGACGACATTGCCTTTTCGCTCGGACCGCGCATCAACGCGGCAAGCCGCATGGCTCACGGCTCTCAAGCGCTCGAACTTTTGACGACCACTGATCTGGCCCGCGCTCGGGCCTTGGCCGAAGAGTTGGAACGTTACAACAAACAGCGTCGCGTTTTGGTTGATCGGATTTTACTGGCAACAGAATCGGTTGATGAATCTTCGCCCGTGGTGGTGGCGGGGGACGCGGGTTGGTCACTCGGCGTTCTGGGCTTGGCCGCCTCGCGTTTAGTCGAAAAATTCGAGCGGCCAGTTTTTTTGTGGGGGCAGAATAGTCAGGGCCTGATCAAGGGGTCTTGTCGCTCGGATGGTTCGGTGGGCGTGGTTGATCTAATGGAGGCCGCCGGTGGCGCGGATTATTTTTTTAATCACGGCGGCCATTTGCAGGCGGGCGGTTTTGCGTTAGCGGCCGAGCGAGTGGCAGAGTTACCCGTTCGTTTGCAGACGGCTTATCAGGCTGTACCCAAGCAATTAGTTGAGAGCGAGCTATGGCTGGACGCAGAACTTTCGTTGATGGAAGTTGATGAAGTGGTCTATGCTCACGTGGAGGCCTTGGCTCCTTTTGGGATGAATAATCCCAAGCCTGTCTTTTTATTTTCTGGCGTCCCCATTTCGACCTTGCGGATTATGAAGGGAGGTCTTCATTTGGAGCTGGGTTTGCCGGGCCGCCACGGCCTTTTAAGCGCCTTTAGTTTTTTCAATTCTTTTCCGGAGCTGGGTCTAAGAAGTGGTGACCGGATTGATCTAGCCGCCACAATCGAGAAGTCCTATTTTCGCCGTTACCCCGAACTACGTTTACGGATTGTTGACCTAAGGCGGTCGTAATAGACGAAGCGAGGTGGGGGTGATAAAGTAAAAAATGATTTATACAATCACTGGTTTTAAGCCAGAATAGAATATGGAAAAAGTAACCATTAATACGGACGGCGGATCTCGAGGCAATCCCGGGATCGCGGGAGCGGGGGCGGTAATTGCTGATGCTCAGGGAAATATTTTGAAAGAAGTTTCTTTGTCGCTCGGAGTGGCCACCAATAACGACGCGGAATATCGAGCGGTTATTTTGGGTTTAGAAAGTTTAAAGAAGTTGGTGGGGTCGGGGCGAACTCGCGAGTTGGCGGTTGAGATTCGACTTGATAGCCAGCTGGTAGCTAATCAATTGTCGGGTAAGTACCAAATCAAAGAAGAGACCTTGTGGCCGCATTTTATTAAAATTTCGAATTTGCGCGTTGCCGATTTCCCGCAAGTAACTTTTACTTATATCCCTCGGGAAGAAAATGCCCGAGCCGATGCTCTTGCCAACCGGGCTATGGACGAAGCCAGTAGCCAGCAGGGAAAAATTTTTTAAACCGTGACTCGCTTCCCGATAATCTTGTCGGGGTTTTTGTTCGGAATACGGCTGGGTCTGCTGACGCCCATGGTGACGCTAGCCGCGGTTGGGGCGGGGATAATTTTAGCTAGCTTGGCGGCCGCGGTTTCTCCGGTTGGTCGACGATGGTTGGTGTGGTGGGTGATCATCGCGATTTTTTTCGGCGGCTGGCGGGCTTCACAATCGTTTCTTGATCCCGGTCCACCGCTTGAGGCGGTGGACCAAGTGGTGACTTTGTCGGGCGTGGTTTGGGAATTGCCAGAACGTCGGGATCAGAGTTTGCGGTTGGTGCTTAAGACTGATTCTGGCGCCAAGGTTCTGGTTTGGGTTGATCGACAATCTAGTTTTAAGGTGGGGGATCGATTGATGGTCAAAGGCCGCTTGGAACAACCGGAAAATTTTACCACGCTCGCGGGGCGGGAGTTTGATTATCGGGCTTTTTTAGGACGCCAAGGAATTTATTATGAATTAGCATTTGCTGAGGCAACGATTGCCGGCCAGCAATCGTTGCCGTGGTGGCGTCGCGCTCGCGCCGCGACGCGCGAGCGATTGGACGTGGTGATAAAAGACTTGTGGCCCGAACCCGCCAGTTCGCTGGCCGGTGGACTGTTGGTCGGCGCTCGCGAATCACTGGGGACCAAAATTTTAGAACAATTTCGCCGGGCTGGTCTATCGCACTTGGTCGTTCTCTCTGGTTACAACTTAACGATTATTGCCGAGGGCTTGAGTCGAGTCTTGGCTTTTTTGCCGCGAACTTTGGGTTTGTCGGCGGGCGCGATCGCGATGATTTCTTTCGTCGTGCTAACGGGCGGTGGCGCTAGTTTGATTAGAGCGCTGGTGATGGCGCTTTTGGTTTTGGTGGCCCGCTCGACGGGGCGCTTGTATGAGGCTGGCCGAGCTCTGGGTCTGGCCGTAGGCTTGATGGTGCTTTGGGAACCAAGTATTTTGCTTGATGATCCCGGGTTTCAATTGTCGGTGGCCGCTACGGCTGGACTAATTTGGGGTTCGCCCCTTGTGGCCCGTTGGTGTCGCTGGGTGCCGGAACGTTTTGGCTGGCGCGAAATTGTGGCGACGACGGTAGCGGCTCAAATTTCAGTGGCGCCTCTTTTGGTTTATCACAGCGGACAGTTGCCGGTGGTTGGGTTACTCTCTAATGTTTTAGTTTTGCCGACGATTCCGGTCGTGATGGCCACCTCGGCCTTGGCGGTGGCCTTAGGTTTGGTCGCTTCGTGGCTTGGCTGGTTGCCGGCGGCGCTGGCGTTGATGGGGTTGCGTTATGAGTTAGTGGTCGCGCGCCTGGCCAGTCAGTGGCCGGGCGCGGCTCTGCTCCTGCCGCCGGTACCCGGTTGGTCAGTGATAATTTGGTATAGTGGATACATTCTTATCTATGTTTGGCTCATCCGTTCGTCGTCTCGCCCTGGTGATTGGTCTGCTTCTCGCAGTCACGCTGGTGTGGACGCGAGTCTGGAGATTTAAAACCGGTCAGTTGGTCGTGGCCTTTTTGGATGTTGGTCAAGGTGATGCGATTTATATTGAGTCACCAACCGGTCGTCAGGTGCTAGTTGATGGCGGCGCGGGTGGCGCGGTGTTGCGCGAGCTGGGGGAGGTGATGCCTTGGTTTGATCGCTCGCTTGATCTGGTCGTGGCTTCTCATCCGGACGCGGATCATGTGGGCGGATTAATCGATGTGTTTAAGCGTTATCAGGTGGCTGGTTTTATGGAGTCGGGGGTGGAATCAGACAATCGTTTAGATGATAATTTGCGAGATTTAGTTCGGCACGAACCGGCTACTCTGCTATTGGCCCGGCGAGGTCAGGTGGTGGAGTTGGGCGGCGGCGCGCAGTTGGAAATTTTATTTCCCGATCGCGATCCGAGTGGTTGGGAGACGAACGAAGCTTCGATCGTGGCGCGCCTGGTGTATGGCCAGAGCGAATTTTTATTAACCGGTGACGCGCCGCTCGCGGTGGAGCGGCGTCTGCTCGCCACGCCATCGGCGCTCGCGGCTGACGTTCTCAAGGCTGGTCACCACGGTTCGCGCACTTCGACCGGTGATGATTGGTTGGCCGCGGTGGCTCCAGCTTGGACGATTATTTCGGCGGGGGCAAAAAATCGCTACGGTCATCCTCATCCCGAATTATTGGCGATGGTAGCCAAAACAAGCTCGACCGTCTTAACGACGGCCGAGCGGGGAACGGTGGTGTTTAAAACTGACGGAAAGGAATTACGCTACCTTGGCCGTTAGGTGTTTGTTGGCCTTAAGACACTTGGTGCAGATTTTGATCCGGCGACCAGTCGTTAAGGTGGCCCATTGTAGATTGGGCTGTTGGCGGCGCTTGCCGGTGGGGTTAAACTTGGTCGCACGGACCCGGTTAGAATAACCACCAGCTACTCCACTCGTTTTGGCACATAGGGGACAAATTTTCATAGTCGTGGCTATCATGCTACCATAAGTCCGTAATTGCGCAACTAGGCCATGATCGAATCCTTATTTTTTATTGCCATTTTGATTGTTTCCGTCGTCATCCATGAGGTGGCTCACGGGTACGCGGCCTATGCTTTGGGCGATCCCACCGCTAAGTTGGCCGGACGATTGTCGCTTAATCCATTAGTCCACATTGATCCAGTGGGTTCGGTCTTGGTGCCCGCGATCTTGGTTTGGTTGGGTGGCTTGGTGTTTGGTTGGGCTAAGCCAGTGCCCTATAACCCTCATCAGTTGCGGGGCGGTAAATGGGGCCCCGCTTTGGTGGCTTTGGCCGGTCCGATCTCTAATTTTGTGGTGGCTCTGGTCTTTGGCCTCCTATTGAGACTTAGTTTGGCCTCCGAACTCATTAGTGGACCGGCTTTGGGGCTGGTTTCGATGATTATTTTGCTTAATGTTATGTTGGGCGTATTTAATCTCTTGCCCTTGCCTCCGCTGGATGGTTCTAAGGTTTTGTTTGCTCTGTTGCCCTGGCGGTGGCGCTGGCTGGAGGCCTGGACTTACCGTTATCAATTTGCGTTATTGATTGCCCTGGTTTTAGTCGTCACGAGGTTTGATTTCTTGGGACTGATTGTGCAGGGACTTTTTCGCTTGCTAACTGGGGTTTAAAAAAACCGCTCCGAACTTCGGAGCGGTGGCGCGAGCTGGCTACGCCGGGCGGGGCTAGCCGCTTTTGCCAGGTTCTCTATTTTCTTGGATTTTTTCTAGGGCGATTCGGCCCCGGTCGACTAATTGCTGGTGTTGGCTCTCGGGTGATGCGGGGCTGACCGCGATCGGTCGGGGAGCTTGGCCTAGGGCCGCCAGGTTAACTCTTGGGGGCTTTCCTGGGCCGAACGGTCCGGGTCCGTCCATGTCCGTTCTCCTTAAAAATAAAAAGGAAGGTTCTGAGCTTGGGCTCCCTCTACTTTAGACCTCAAGCGGTGCCGTCGTCAACCGTTTTCGCTTAATTCCTCTTGCATTATTTAAAGCGGTATATTAGAGTGTACCCTACGTTCTATGGCCACGATTAATCAACTTGTTCGCCGGGGTCGCAAGCAGATCCGTCGCAAATCTCAAGCGACGGCTTTGGCGCGTGGCGTCAACACGATTCATAATCGTCCAGTTTACTACCCTTCGCCATTTAAGCGCGGCGTTTGCACCCAAGTTAAGACAACGACTCCTAAAAAGCCAAACTCGGCTATTCGTAAAATTGCTCGCGTTCGCCTGACTAATGGTATGGAAGTGACGGCCTACATCCCAGGTATTGGTCACAAGCTCCAGGAGCACTCAGTGGTGGTGATCCGTGGTGGTCGCGTTAAGGACTTGCCTGGTGTTCGT
>CAYUHC010000013.1:0-21454 GCA_964444555.1 uncultured Candidatus Saccharibacteria bacterium
TCTAACACTAGTGTTTTTAATGACATCGATCCGTGCGGTAGACCCAATCGAGAAGGGTTGTCATCTCGCCAAAGTGATCCGGCGAACCAAGAACGACAGCGAGCAAGTGACCGCCACCCTGCTGATTTTCTAAAATTAAAAGCAAATTCTTTTCCGCCAGATCCGTCTGCCCCGTCTTGCCTCCCACCACCTCGGCCGGCCAGCGTGTCGCGCCAAGCAGACGATTAGTGCTAATCATCGTGTGGTGATAGCCGCCCGCCGCGGCATAAAGCGCGGCACTGGGCTGACGAGTGATGGTCATCAGTGAAGGATTTTCTTGCCAGAGAGTTTTGGCGAGCTTAAGCAAATCTTGAGCCGTCGAACGATTAAGGTCGGCGCCCCCCAAGCTCGCGGGGTCCAAGCCCGAAGGATTATAGTAGGCCGTCTCGCTCAAACCCAACTTCTTGGCTTCGCGATTCATCTGCCGCACAAAGTCGTCTCCCCCTTGGCGAGCTAGCGCCGCAGCGGCATAATTACTCGACTCAATCAGCAAAGATTGGAGCAAGCCGTCGCGCGTGAGCTGATCGCCGGAGCGAAATTGCGAAAAGTCGGTCGGCCAAACTTGGTCAGCGGGAGCGATAGTAATAATCTCAGAATGATCGCCTGACGCGGCCAAGCGGGCCGTCATCAGTTTGGTGATACTGGCAATTGGCAGAGCAAAGTCTCCGGCCTTCTCCACCACAATTTCTAAATCACCATCAGCGGGCAAATAGCCCACCGCGTAAGCGGTGGCGCGGAGGTCTGGTGGCGCCTCGGGCGCCACCAGCCGCACGCGCGCCGGCGCGGTGGCAACCGCGCCGGCGGCGGCCAACGACTCTTCCAATCGCCCATAAGAATTAACCAACGTCTGATGCGCCCAACTAGAAAGCGTAATGATCAAAGTCAGCGCCAACAAATGTTTCGCCATGCCTTGTCAGAATATCACATCACCAGCCACGAGAAAACCGCTCGGCTTACGCTTGGAGCGGTTTTCTAGATTAACTAAGCGAGATTACATCCCGGCGCTCCCGTTCTTCTTGCCCCCAAAGAGCAAAACCAAAGCAGAGAGACCAACTAAGACGTAGACGATCGCTTCGACGCTAGGGATGCCACCTAAAATTAGGTTAACAACGTTCCAGTTACTGCCAGCCAATGAGCCAACACCAACTAGACCCCAGTTCAAAGCACCGATGATCACGAGCACATAGGCGAGCTTAGCCAAAGGTCCTTTGTTCATAATAATATTTTTATGTTCTATCGACCTTTACTTAATTCCATTTACGGGACTCTATAATTATATCGAATCCATCTATAGATGAGCGAAAGATTTATCCACAGGCCGCTCGCAATTACCGGTGGACCTAGCGAGAATCGAACTCGCGCCTCTACAATGCGAATGTAGCGTCGTACCACTAGACTATAGGCCCAGACCTGTTATTTATGCCATATTTTGAGAAAAGAAAAAAGCGCCGCCCAAAGATTGGACGGCGCCAAGGAGGCCCAGGCCGGCGAGCTTACAAAGCCTGAGCCACGACGGCCGGTGACTGAAAGCCAGCTCCGGCGAGCACTAACTCGAAAACCTCTTCCCGAGAAAGATGGGTCGTATCGAGATGGAGATTGTACTTGGCGGGATTGTACGGGTCGGGGAACTTCTGGCTCAAGCGCTCCAGATCTTCTTGATCCCGTCGCGCGGTGTCGAAGCGAACCCGATCCAGAGTAGTCTCGCCCCTGTGTCGCCCATCAAAGATGCGTCGATAACGAGTCTCGGCTTCGCAAGTAAGCAGGACGCTAAAGACCCGACTGATCTCCCGCGTGGCCAGGAGAGACAACCGCCCCTCCACAACGCCCCACTGGTGATCCAAAACGAATTTACGAGCCATGGCATCCACGGCCGCGTCAAATTCCGCCGAACACTTGTACTTGTTGGGCTGCCGACTCAAGATTTCCCTCATGGTCTGCCCAGCCGAGAACATCGACCAGCCCAGATACTGACTTAGAGCTTCTGCCACGGTACTCTTGCCTGTGCCCGCCATACCACTGATGGCCACAAACCTTGTTCGTCCTTCCACTCGAGCACCTCCTGTGCCAAAAAGAACTGACCGGTCGCCAAAAACCAATAAAACAGACCAGCGTAGGTCTGTTTTATTTATGCCTTAAAAGATAATAAAAGTAAAGTCTATCGGGAAGTACTGGTGGCGATCATCCCCAAGGAATCACCACAACGCTCCAAAATATCGGAGAGATCGTCTCGTGAGGCGGCATTAGGCGTTGTCGTCCCCGTTAGATTCTCGCGGTTCCAACCCGCCAAATCCTCTAAACAGCTCGACAACTGGCTCTGCACATCGCTCAAGGATGAGACAACCGGCTCCTCTGACTCGGTAAACAACATCACCCCTAACACGATTACCAAGATGACCAAAATTAACGTGGTCAACTGATATTTTCCTATTGTAGTCATGGCCCTACTATACTCCCCACCTCATGAATTTTATCTGAAGTAGATTATTGAATTTCAGACTTCACCCTTTCGAATATTTTGATATGACCTCTTGTTTTTCTCACCAAACTTTCCTATAAATTATTGCCATAGCTATTGTAGTTTTTGAAGGTAGTCAGTAATCATTTTTCGGGCAAACGGATTAAAACCACCATATGCTTTACCGACGATATAATCCTGGACTGGGACCCATTTCCATTCTGAAAACTTTTCCGGCTCCATGAGTTTTTCTTTTTGTTTTGTTGTGCAATAAAACATAAGAACCACATCGCCATCTTTCGCTCCAGGCACTTCACCGATAAAGTCTAGAATATCTAAATCCGTGATATTAACTTCTTCAGCAACTTCGCGTCGTAAAGTTTGTTCGATGGTTTCGCCAATGTCAGAACGACCACCCGGAATTGTCCAAACCGAAATCTTCTTCCACTTATCTGGTGTGTAATGACGATGGCCAATCAGAACTTTGCCATCCTTAACGATCACCGCGACTGGGCAGATAACACCATCGCCATTTTTTGTAAGTTGGTTTTCCATCTTACTTCAACAAATAATTAACCAAAACAAATTTCGTATGGTGGACCGGAGAGGACTCGAACCCCCTACCTCCTCAGTGCAAATGAGGCGCTCTACCAGGTGAGCTACCGGCCCGTCGTAATAACCCTACCGTTACTTACCCCTTAGCGCAAGCTGGATGACGTGATCCAAAAACTGCGGATAAGGGCAACCCACCGCCTCGAGCGCCTTGGGCAGGAGTGACTCTGGCGTCATACCAGGCAGACTATTAACCTCAAGCACATAGAGGCCCCGAGGCGTCAGAATAAAGTCAGAACGAGAATAGTGCCGCAAGCCCAAAGACGAGTGCGCCAAGATCGCCGCCTGCTCGATGGCGCGCTTCTCGGTATCGGAGAATAATCCCGGGCAAACTTCTTCCGTCGCGCCGCTATATTTGTCTTGATAGTCCCAAACTTTTTTGCCCGATGGCCGGCGAATTTCGATCGGCGGCAGAGCATAGATGGGCGCGTCACGAAAGTGGTCCACCACGCCACAGGTCGCCTCCCGACCGGCGATATATTCTTCTACCAAAAGATTAGGGGCGATGGCAAAGGCCTGCTCGATCACCTCGGCTAACTCGGGAAAAGTGCGAGCAAAAAATAATCCGACGGATGATCCGCGATCGGAGGGCTTGATCACCCACGGCGGCGCGACCTTCTCGTGCACTGCTCGCGCGTAATTGGTATGAGCGCCGCGCCGGAGCAGAACGCCCTGCGGCACCTTAAGTCCGGCGCGGCGAAAAACTTCCTTAGCCATCACCTTATTCATCCCCACCGCCGAGGCAAACGTTTGCGAACCAGTGTAGGGCACGGCCAAGAGATCAAGCTGGCTCTGTAACTTGCCATCCTCGCCATACTCACCATGCAGGGCGTTAAAGAGCACATCAACTTTCTTGGCGACCTGCTCTGGCGAGGTCGGGAGACCGAGCCAATGCCATCTCCCCTGTCGATCAATAAAAATGTCATGCCGCTCATAGTGCTCCGGCAAATGAGCCAGCACACTGCCGCCCGTCTTAAGCGAGACCTCATACTCGCTCGACGGCCCGCCCCGCAGCACGCCGACTTTGACGGTAGCCATGAGGGTTTAAGAGGTTGGGACCAAAAGTCGCGAGTTAATCTTTTCGACCACGTCGTCAAGAGTAAAGTTGGCCTTAATCAAAAAGTCGTCCGCTCCGGCCGCTTGCGCCTTCTCCACATCTTCGCGCTGACCAAGATTAGAAAAAACGATCACTGGCAAAGTCTTAAGCGTGGCGTGTTCGCGAATTCGTCGCAACACTTCGTATCCATCAATACCGGGCAACAAGAGATCCAACAGCACGAGAGCTGGTTTAGCTTCTTCGGCCACCGTAATCGCGCTCTCGCCATCTAAGGCCACGGCCACGCCGTAACCCTCTCGCTCCAATCGTTTAGCGGTGAGCGATCGCAGAAATTCGTCATCCTCAACAATCAAAATTTTGCCTTTTTGCTGTGGTTCCATATGTTAGCCATTATACTTTATTTTGCTTGAGGGGAATAGTAATAATGAAAGTTGTCCCCACCCCCTCAACGCTCTCAAAGCGGATCGTCCCACCATGACGCTCCACAATACTTTTGGCGATAGAGAGCCCCAAGCCGGTGCCCTGGGTGACGGACTTAGCGGCATTTGAGGAGCGGAAAAAGCGCTCAAAAATTTTGCCCTGTTCCGCGGCCGGGATGCCAATGCCCGAGTCCTTAACGCGCAACTCCACCTCCGGCGTCTCCGCCAAAACCCGATCGTCATTAATCGTAATCCGCACTTCGCCTCCTGGCCGACTGTACTTAATAGCATTGTCAATCAAATTTTCTAGCACCATGCTAAATTTGATGGGATCAATCACCGCTGGCGGCATATTGCTCTTGGGCTTATCGACGACTAGGCGGATGTTGCGCTCGACTAGACGCGCATTAAACTCAAACGCCACGCTATCAACCATCTCGGTTAAGTCGATGGGCACAAACTTGTACTCATCGTGGCCGGTCTCAATATAATCTAGATTTAGCCAATCATTAATGACGGTAATAATCCGATTAACGCCGTCAAAGCCCTTGCTCAAAAAAGTTTTCTGATCTTCGGTCACTGGGCCCAACTCACCATTCAACATCATGTGGAAAGTCCACTTAATCGCCGAGAGCGGCGTGCGCAATTGATGAGCCACCGAGCCCACAAAATCAGACTTGGCTTTATCCACGGCCTGCAGACGTTGATTGGCCGTCTCGGCCGTACGTAGTTTGTTTTCTAATTGCTTAACAGAGGCCTCCAGATCGCGATTAGCGCTCGCCAATACCCCCACCGACGCCTGATCGTTGCGGTGATCACGGGCCGAAACGTAAGAAAAAATAATCGGCGCGACGACGGCCGCGGCCGCCAGAATCAAAATAAAAAATCGTAAACTAGCATTAAACGGCGAAAAATCGGTCGCCGCAAAAAAGGCGACGACGACCAAGAACAGTGTTAGATAATACCAAGCCAACACCGAGCGCTGCATGCTCAGATTATATCACACCACGCAAGCGACGATGATAGTTAAGCGCAAAGCGGTGGGCCTCGGCGTTAAGCGTCACTAAAATATTTTTGTAAGATTCGATAAACGAAGCCGGACCACTAAGGCCGCGGGCACGGTGACGCTCATCCTTAACAATCGAAATGACGGGAATAGTCAGACCATGATCACGCAAGACGCGATTGGCTACATTGGCTTGCGCGATACCGCCATCAACCACCACCGCGCTCGGCAAGGGCCACTCGGGGTGAGTTAAGCGGCGCGTTAATACCTCGTAGAGATTGGCGGTATCGTCGGCGCGGCCGCTGGCCGCGCCGCGCAACTTAAACTTACGATACTGGTCCTTGGCCAGGGATTGGCCATAAGCCACCACCATCGAGCCCACGCTCGAAGTGCCGCTAATGTGAGCCACGTCATAAGCTTCAAAACGCGGCTCACCAGAAGCGTCCAGCACCCGACTTTCGGGATCACCTCGCCGCAACAGCGACACATCCTGAATATGCTTAAGCGCAAAAATTCGTCGCTTAAAGACTTCGGCCTGCTCAAAGTTTTGCTGACGCGCCGCCACCTTCATCTGCCGTTCTAACTGACTAAGTAAGGTCGCCTTCTTGCCTCGGAAAAATAAAATTAGATGGCGGATCAAGCGCCGGTATTCCACTGGACTAATCGTGCCGCCACAGACGCCGGGGCAAAGTCCGAGCTGGGCGTCAAAACACAACTTCCCCGAGCGCGGCCGGCAGGTTGTCCGGAAAGGGAAAATTTTTCGAACAATTTTTAGCGCCTCTCTTAACTCACCCCCATGAGGAAAAGGTCCAAACACCACTTTGGGTTTATTCTCGCCGGTCAACAATTTAAGTTCCGCGCCGCGCATCGTCACTATCGCCGGAAATTCTTCGTTGGTAATCAAAACATACAAATAACTTTTGTCGTCCTTCTCGCGGCTATTGTACGGCGGTTGGTGTTTTTTGATTTGCTCGGACTCCAAAATCAGCGCCTCAAGCACCGAATCGGTTTGCAGATGAGTGATCGTATCGACCACTTCAATCATCGTAGCGATCCAGGCCGAACGCGTCTTGGTTAAATCGGAACGCCAATAACTTCTCACCCGCGAGCGAAGAGACGTGGCCTTGCCGATATACAAAATCTGCCGCCCCTGGCGGAAAAAATACACCCCCGGCGCATCGGGTAAGTTATCCACTTGTGACTTGATTTTTTCAGTCATAGCGTTACAATTAGACCAGAAAGCTCAAGAAGCACCAGCGCTTCTTTCCCCTCCGGACAGCATGGCGGTTTTGCGAATCCTACCCCCATGCTGTCTTTTTATTTTTGTAAAATTCGCCGGAGATATTTGGCGGTATGCGACTCCTTCACTCGAGCCACCTCCTCTGGGGTACCAGCGGCCACAATTTTACCGCCACCCGCGCCACCCTCGGGACCAAGATCAATCAGATAATCCGCGTTCTTAATCACGTCGAGATTGTGTTCGATCACCAAAACCGTATTGCCGCGGTCAACTAATTTTTGCAAAATTTCGACTAAATTGCGAACGTCCTCATAGTGGAGACCGACCGTCGGCTCATCCAAAATATAAATAGTTTTCTGCGTCATTGGCCGATACATCTCCGAAGAAATTTTTACCCGCTGAGCCTCGCCACCCGAAAGCGTCGTGGCTGATTGACCAAGCTCTAAGTAACCCAAGCCCACATCGTTTAGCGTTTTAAGTCGATCATAAACGGCCGGAATGTCTTCGAAGAAGGCCAGGGCCTCCTCGATCGTCATCTTTAGAACTTCGTAAACATTTTTGCCTCGATACTTTACTTCTAACGTCTCTTTCTCAAACCGGCGGCCCCGACAAACATCACACTCCACATAGACCGTGGGCAAAAAGTGCATCTCGACCGCGATCTGGCCATTACCCTGGCAAGCCTCACAGCGACCGCCCTTAACGTTAAAGGAGAAGCGATTGGCCTTCCAACCGCGGAGACGGGCCTCCTCCGTGCTGGCAAACAAATCACGCACGTGAGTCCAGGCGCCGGTGTAGGTGGCGGGGTTAGAGCGCGGCGTCCGACCAATCGGCGACTGATCAATAAGAATGGCGCGACTCAAATATTCCGTCCCACTAAACTCGCGACAATTGTAAACTTCGTTAGTGCGCAAGCGACGATCAAAGCGCGCCTGCAAATTTTTGTGAATCAATTCATAAACAAAAGTCGACTTACCCGAACCAGAGACGCCCGTCACCGCCACCAACTTACCAAGCGGAATGTCGGCATTGATGTTTTTGAGATTAAAGAGCGAGCCACCACGAATTTTTAGCGCCCCCTTCTCCTTAGTCCGGCGCTCATCGGGCGTGGGCACCGAGCGATCGCCGCGCAAATAATCGACGGTTAACGAATTAAAAGTATTGCGCTTCGACGTAATCAACTTATCCACCCGCTCGGCCACGACCACCTGGCCACCGTGGACGCCAGCGCCCGGGCCAATGTCCACCAAAAAGTCCGAAGCCAAAATCGTATCTTCGTCATGCTCCACCACAATGATGGTATTGCCCAAATCGCGGAGCTCCGACAGGGTGTTGATTAAGCGGTCGTTATCTCGCGGATGGAGACCAATCGTCGGTTCGTCCAACACATAGAGCGCGCCGACTAAACGCGAGCCCAACTGACTAGCCAGGCGGATACGCTGGCTCTCGCCACCCGAGAGGGTATTGGCTCGGCGATCAAGCGACAAGTAATCCAAACCAACGTTCAGTAAAAATTTTAATCGCGACTCAATCTCGCGCAGAACAACACCAGAGATGGCCCGATCCTTCTCCGTCAACTTTAAGTTAGCAAAATAATCAGCCGCGTCCGCCACCGACAGCGCCGAAACTTCCACGATGTTGCGCCCACCCACTCGCACCTGCAAGGCCTCCGGCCGCAAGCGCGCGCCACCACAATCGGGACAAACTTCTGAACCATAAAAATGTTTGCTGCCCAAACCATGACAAGCCGGGCAAGCGCCGTAAGGCGAATTGAAAGAAAACAGGCGCGGCTCGATTTCGGGATAAGAAAATCCATCATTAGGACAGGCAAAGCGGGCCGAGACCACGAAATTTTTCTCCCCCATCACCACTCGGACTAAGCCATCGCTCTCATTAAGCGCTCGCTCGACGCCCTCGTTTAATCGGCTCTTGGCCGAATCACTGACCGCGGCACCAACCACCTCCTTAAGCTTCTCCGCTTTCGCCCGCGGGGCGAAAGCCGCGGCCAGCGCCGTGACCTCGATCTCGTCGACCAAAACATCAATGTCGTGGCGCGTCTGTTTGTCTAAAACAATCCGCTCACGCAGGTTGTGGCGCTGGCCGTCAATCAAGACCTCTCGATAGCCCTTGTCCAAGAGATCATAAAGTAGCTGATAATACTCACCTTTGCGACCGCGGACCAAAGGCGCATAGATCCGCACCGTGTCGCCCACCTCCTTAAGTCGGGCCGTGACCAAATCAACAATCTCCGAGTGAGTTAATTTCTTAATCTCTTCGCCGCAGATCAAACAATGGGGCCGACCGATGCGCGCAAAGAGCACGCGCAAATAATCGTAAATCTCGGTAATCGTCGCGACGGTTGAGCGGGGGTTATTAGAACGAGTTTTCTGATCAATCGAAATCGCTGGCGATAAACCCTCGATCTCATCGACGTCCGGCTTTTGCATCTGATGTAAAAATTGTCGAGCATAGGCGGAGAGCGACTCCACATAGCGTCGCTGACCTTCGGCAAAAATCGTATCGAAAGCCAAAGACGATTTACCCGAACCTGAGAGGCCGGTAATTACCACCATTTGATTGCGCGGGATCTCCACACTAATGTCCTTGAGATTATGAGTTCGCGCGCCCTTAATTTTGATCTGATCACTCATGGTAACGCGTCATTGTAGCACAAAAGTCAAATTTAGTGTATCCTACCCCCTCAGAAAGGAGGGTTAGCCCAATGGGACCCAAAGAACGATCGAAGCGGATGCTCCGGCTCCTCAAGGCCCGGTTCCGGCGGGCTAAACCCGGGACGGCCACGGCGCGGATAATCAGGCAAGCCCTGAAGTTCTTTGCCTGGCGGGCGCGCGAGAAAAAAGCGGCCAAAGACCACCCACCCGATCACGAGCACGAAACGAGTTAGGCCGCGGAACTTTGTTCCGCGGCCATTTTTGTTCCCTACTCCTCAAATCCCGACTCTCCTTCCCCGTTGTACTTCCAGTCCTCCCAGAGCTCTAAGAAATACGGAATCAGTCCGAAGACAATAAAACAGAAAATAATGGCCAGGGCCACCCCAACCAACACCCAAGAGCACCAGTGCATTGGCGAACCTCCTTTTGCGCCAACCCAAATCAGATACCCCGAACTCTGCCCCAGATCATACCACAGATTATGAATTTTGTCTCTAGCTGGCCTCCCCCTCCGTCAGGGCCTTAATTTCGTCGCGAATAATGGCCGCCGTTTCGAAATCGAGCTCCCGCACGGCGTCATTCATCTGCTTCTCTTTCTCTTTCAATAATTTTTTCAGATTTTTGCCATAAGCGGCCCGATCCAGCGCCACCAAGCGACGGACCGCCCGATCGCGCTCCGTCTCGAGGGCGGCAGTAATGTCGTTAATCTTTTTCTTAATCGTGATCGGCGTAATGCCGTGCTCCTGATTGTAGGCCAACTGGATCACGCGACGGCGACGCGTCTCCTCCATCGCCCGCGCCATCGAACCAGTAATCTGATCGGCGTACAAAATCACCCGGCCATCAGCATTGCGCGCCGCTCGACCAATTGTCTGGATAAGCGAAGTCTCCGAACGCAAAAACCCCTCTTTGTCGGCATCCAAAATCCCGATAAAAGTCACCTCGGGCAAATCCAGACCCTCGCGCAATAAGTTAACGCCCACCAAACAATCGAATTCCCCTTTACGAAAAGCGGTTAAAATTTTAATTCGATCTAAAGTTTTTACTTCGCTATGGAGATACTCGGCTTTGATCTTGGTCTCTTTGAGATACGCGCTCAGATCCTCTGCCATTTTTTTAGTCAGCGTGGTGGCCAAGACGCGATTGCCGGCGGCAATTTCTTTTTCGGCTTCGGCGATAAAATCTTTAATCTGACCGCCATACTCGGCACTTGGTTTAATCGGACGAACGGTTAATTCTGGATCAACTAAACCCGTGGGCCGAATAATCTGCTCGACGACTTGCTCGCTATGCTTTAACTCATAAGGCCCAGGCGTCGCGCTAGTATAAATCGTTGGGCCGACTCGCTCCTCAAACTCAGGGAATTTAAGCGGCCGATTATCCAGCGCGCTCGGCAGACGAAAACCATATTCGATCAAATTCTTTTTTCGGCTCTCGTCACCAGCGTGCATCCCCTGGACCTGAGGCAAGGTCACGTGCGACTCATCGATCACCGTCAAAAAATCTGGCGTCCCGTCGGACAGGTGCGGAAAGTACGAAAGCAAAGTATCCGGCGGCTGACCGGGCGCGCGGCCCGAGAGATGGCGAGAATAATTTTCGATCCCATTGCAATAGCCCACCTCCGCAATCATCGAGAGATCGTATTGTGTTCGGCGTTTAATCCGATCTGCCTCTAAAAGTTTGCCGGCGGCCTCAAACTCCGCCACGCGCTCAACCATCTCGGCGCGAATCGCCGCGATCGCCCTATTTCGCTTATCAACGCTAGTGATAAAGTGCTTAGCCGGGAAGAGAAAGATGGTCTGGGGACGATCCAAAATTGTCCGACTAACCGGATCAACCGTCACAATCTCGGCAATTCGATCGTTCTCAATCACGATATTGTGCACCTCCCGCGCGCCCGGCGGAATAATCTCCACCGAATTACCAATCGCTCGAAAGACGCCGCCACGATCAAGGTCGGCATTAGTCCGCTCGTAAAACAAGCTAATTAATTTCTTAATCAACTCCGTGCGACCATAATTTTGCCCTACCTCTAATCGCTGATACATCGCTTCGTACTCGGCCGGGCTACCCAAACCGTAAATTGCCGAGACCGAAGCCACAATGATCACGTCGCGACGCGTTAACAAAGCCTGGGTGGAAGCGTGGCGTAAACGATCAATTTCTTCGTTAATCTGCGCATCCTTCTCAATATAGGTGTCGGAATGCGCGATGTAGGCCTCGGGCTGATAGTAATCGTAATAAGAAACGAAATAGTGCACCGCGTTGTTGGGAAAAAAATCGCGATACTCCTGGGCCAACTGCGCCGCCAAAGTCTTGTTGTGCGCAATAACTAAGGTCGGCTTCTGGACGGCCGCGATCACGTTGGCGGCGGTAAAGGTCTTGCCCGAACCGGTGACGCCAAGCAAGGTTTGATGACGAAAGCCACGCTCCAAACCAGCCACCAGTTCAGCAATGGCCTTGGGCTGATCCCCCGCCGGCGCAAATTGAGAATTAAGTTTAAACATGATAGTGACTTAAAAATTCTAGCTTAAACTCATGAAAATTTCCCTCCACAATCGACTGGCGAATTTGCTTGGTGAGATTAACCAAAAAGTAGAGATTGTGGATCGAGGCGAGGGTGCCGGCCAACATTTCTTTGGCTCTAAATAAGTGGCCCAGATAAGCTCGGGTGTAATAGCGGCAAGTACTGCAACCACAGTCCGGCTCAATCGGCGAAAAATCTTCGCGGAATTTAGCGTTTAAAATATTAAGCTTGCCGGCCCGAGTAAAGAGCTGGCCATGGCGCGCCATCCGAGTGGGAATCACGCAGTCAAAAGTATCCACGCCCTGCTCGACGCCCGCGAACAGATCCTCCGGCTCACCAATCCCCAACAAATGACGCGGTTTCTCGGGAGGCAAAATTTGATTGACCCAAGCGACCGCCGTCGAAATATCAGCTTTAGTAAACGAACCGCCAATTCCAAAACCCGCGAAGTCCATTGCACCAATTTCTCGCGCACTGGCCTCACGCAAATCCTGAAACTGGCCGCCCTGCACAATACCAAACAGCGCCTGCTCGCCACCCAGACGCTGGTGCTCGTTAAGTGAGCGTGTCGCCCAAGCGTGCGTCCGACGCAAAGCTTCTTCTTGATAGGCTCGTGGCGACGTGGGAGCCGTGCACTCGTCAAAAGCAAAAATAATATCCGCCCCCAATTGATGTTGGATTTGCATCGAGCTCTCTGGCGTCAACCGATGCTTAGATCCATCCAAATGAGACTTAAACGTGACGCCCTCATCATCAACCTGAGCCAAAGCGGCACCAGGCTCAACCGAAATGGTCTCCGTCTCACCGCGGCCCACCTTAGAAACCGCCTGACCAAAGGCCGCACCCAAAGAAAAAACTTGGAAGCCGCCAGAATCAGTCATGGTGGGACCTGACCAATTCATAAATTTTCCCAACCCGCCGGCAGACTCAACCAAAGAAGCACCGGGCTGGAGATATAAATGGTAAGTGTTGGCCAGGACCACCGAGGCCCCAAGCTCGCGTACCTGCTCGGGCGTGACCGCCTTAACCGTGGCCTTAGTGCCCACCACCACAAAAGCGGGCGTCTCGATGATGCCGTGAGGAGTAGTAATTGTTCCAGCCCGACCCAAAGAGCCGGGCAAAACTTGATTGATTGTAAATTTCACGTCAGTAGACCGGATTGCAGGCCTTGCAAATACCCAGCTCTTCCAGTTTGTCTAAATAAGCGATGACCGTCAAGACAAAGGCGGCGTGGCTCCAAACCAGCGGCGAAACCGAAAGTTGCGAACCGGTGTAAGGATTTAGTTGCTCAGAGAGCAGGCCAGAAGTTTGGGCTCGTGCTACCACCCACTCCAAGTGACGCACCACGGGCGCCAAGTCTGGCTCAGTGACCGCCAACTTAAGTTGCAGTTCGGCCATCCACAAAGTGGTAATGAACCAGGCATTGCCCGGATACGAAGAGTCGAGACGAAAATATCGATCGTCCTGGTAGCGAGCCGTCCCGCCCGAAGGCAACGACAAATTAAGCGCGCTGGCCTGACGCGCGGCCTCCAAGCGTAGGCGCTCATCATCGGCCGACAAAATACCAAAAGCCACCAAGCCATATAACGTCGAACTATCAATCGTCGGATCATAACGCAAGCGACCATTCTCGCGCGACAATAATTTGTAAAAACCGCGATGAGTTTGATCATACAAATGTTCCAAAATAGCTGACTTGATTTCCGCGGCGGCCTGACGATAGGTGTCTTCATTTTTAACTTTGCCTAATAATTTGGCAAAATTGGCCGCCGCGACCAGGCCAGCGTAAACGCTGGCCGCGGTAAACGTTGAGGTGCCCCACTTTTCTTCCCAGAGATCGTAACTCGGTTTGGGCAACTTGGTATCCTCCTCGCGGAACAGGACCATAAAATCCGCGGCTTTTTTGATTAAGGGGTTATACAATTTCTCAACAAACTCCAAATCTTTTGAACCCTCATAAAATTGCCACAACGACCACAGCACCAACGCCGTCTCGTCTTCTTGAATCGGCAAAGCTAAGCGTCCGTCGCGCACCCACGGGTGCCAGGAGCTACCGAGCGAACCATCTGGACTATATTTATGCATGAAAAACCCATCTTCGTGGATGACCGAACCAGCAAACGAAAAGAAATTTTTGGCCGTGGCGTAATCGCCCGATTTAGCTAAAGCCAACGCCGTAAACGCTCCGTCACGCGGCCAAACATAATTGTAGGTGTCCTTACCTTGCTGGAGACTGGTAAAGTCGCACGAAGCAATCATCGCCCCATTATGCGCGGCATGAGCCCGAACAATGAGCAGAGATTTTTTAAACAGCGAGACTACCTCTTGAGACAAGCCGTGAAAGCTCCACGGCCGACGATTAATCCAAGCCCGCCAATAATTTTCTGTTGAGCTAATTAAGTAACCGGCGCCTCGGCCCAACACATAATAATTAAGCTCGAGCGCCTCCTTCAGCGACGAAGCGAGCGCCAACCAGTAATGAGCCGTCTTCATTTCTCCGGGCTTATAAACCGCCCCCAACCCAACCACTGAGTCAGCCCGACCGTGCTCAATCGGATTAGACGTCAGCAAACCATCTTCGGCGTCACGATGACTCCCCTCCTTGCCTTCACTGCCGAAGACGCCCGTCGTGAATTGATCAAAGCCGCGGCCTTCCAGTTGCGCGTTAACCAAGAAAACTCGTTCGTTGCGATAATGCACAATGGCCGTATGCTCAGGATCATAATAAGCCGTGTAAGCCATCGGTGATTGATACATCGCGAATTGATGACCAAAAAATAATTTAATTTCTCGGCTCCGATCGCTCTGGTTATAAACCAACACTCGACGCACAAAAATATTTCGCTCGTTGTAAACCAGATCAGTAAAAACTAATTTAAGTCCCAAGCGCGGGTGCACCGCGGTAATCGCCCCCGCCAAGGCCTCTGGCTCGGTCTCAACCTTGATCTGCCACTCATAATTTTCCGTCCAAGCCAACTCGCCATCAGTCCAAACACCCACGCGATGGACCAAATCGCCGCCCACATGATTTTCTAAACCAACGTAAGGAAAATAAACGTCGCGCACTTGCGCTCGATCGTCGAGATTAACCAAAATCTGACCGTTGCCGACGACTAATGACTTAGACATGGCGGGCCAAAGACTCAGTCACCCGAGTCTGCAAATCCTTAAGCGCGTTCATATAAGAAATAAAGGCCTCGTAGGGAGAATCGTAGGGACTAAAATATTTGTGCACGTCACCATCGCTCCACCACTTGGTACACATATAGTATAGATGATCAGAAGTGGTGAGGCGACGCCAAGCTGTGATTAACTCCGGCTGACGGGTTTTTAAAACCTGCGGTTCCAGTTCGTAAAGTCGAGCGGCGGCATCACGTTGCATGGCGTTAGAGAGCCAAGCGGACAGATCGCGTTCGGTATCGGCCCAAGAAAAAAAGTTTGGCGCGTCAATCTCGCCCACGGACTCGTGACGACGAGCGGCCTCACTCACCGTCACAAAACCGCCACCCTCCGTCGCCAAGAGTTCACTCGGCAAAGCCCGTAAAAAGTCAAAAATTCCCGTGTCGGCCCATTGGTGTTCGCCAAAAGTCTCATAATCCATAAACAAATTAACCAACTGACCATCGCCATTAATGGCCTTGATCCATTGAGCGAACTTACCAGCATCGAGCGGCCACTCGCTCCAAGCTTGCGAGGAAAAGCGAAAAGCGATGTCGTCAGATAATTTGTAATTTTTAAGCAGCAACTTTAAACCCGAGACGCCGGCTGGCGAATAAACATAGTTAGGACTTTGCCAACCGAGCACGTGATCGGCCCCCTCAGCCACCACTGCGCGATAGCCCTGCTCGGCCACCTCACGAGCCAGATCGTTGTTGTAAATCAGCTCCGTATGCCGAAAACTTTCTGGCTCATAGTTAAATAATTCCAATAATTTTTTGCGATGCAATCTAACCTGCCGCCTAAATTCATTAACCGAATACAAATAAGCTAACGAGTGGTAATAAGTCTCACTCAATAACTCCACCCGACCGGTCGCAACTAGCCGACGAAAAGAATCGATCACCTCTGGCGCA
The DNA here is from genome assembly GCA_964444555.1 of uncultured Candidatus Saccharibacteria bacterium. Classification (GTDB taxonomy): domain Bacteria; phylum Patescibacteriota; class Minisyncoccia; order Phycocordibacterales; family JACOZG01; genus CAYUHC01. Next base: position 16,101 of record CAYUHC010000013.1, read on the forward strand.
TACTCTTCGGCCTGTTCTAAAAAGACGCCCGACAGCGAGTAAGTAATCTTAAATTCTGGATGGCGAGCGAGCAGTTCTTCCATCAAAGCATTGGCGGGCAGATAACACTTCTCGGCCACCTTGCGCATAATCTTGCGATTATTGGTGTTGGAATCAGAATCGTCGTTAAAATAGTGAGGATCAGTCCCAATATCAAACAAGCGGTAACGCTTAACGCGCCGGGGCTGATGAACCTGAAAGTAAAAGCAAACGTCGGGCATAATTAAGTTAAGTCTATCACGCGAGCGCGCGGTAAATATCTAAACATTTATTGGCCGCGACCAACCAAGTAGTCCGCTCGGTGTCGCGTCGACCATTATCGGCCAGCGTAGCGGCTAGCGACGGATGATCCAAAACGGCCAAGACCTGGTTAGTCATCTCATCAATGTCCCAAAAATCGACCTTGAGCGCGTGGGCCATTACCTCCGAGACGCCCGATTGACGCGAGACCATCACGGGCGCGCCACAAGCCGCGGCCTCCAGCGGCGTGATCCCAAAGGGCTCCGAGACCGAAGGCAAAATATACAGATCAGCCGAGCGGTAAACGGAATTTAATTCTTCGCCGCGCAAAAAACCAGGGAAAATGAAGTGATTAGAAATTTGATGATCCGCCGCGCGCTCAATCATCCGTGGCAACATATCGCCAGAACCAACCATTACAAAATAAGTTTGCGGTCGCCAAGCCAAAACGCGGCGCGCCAACTCCACAAAATAATCGGGACCCTTTTGGAGCGTGACGCGACCAACAAATAAAACAATTTTGTTGCCGGCGCGCCGGAGTTGCTCTAGCGCCGCGGCCGGACCACCGGCCGCGGCGATTGACTCAACACCATTATGCACCACATCAACCTTAGACTCCGGGATTCCATACTTGTTAACAATAATATCTTTAGTCCACTGACTAACGGCAATCACTCGGTCGGCCGCGATCATTCCCTCCCGTTCAATGGCAAAGACGGCGGGGTTAACCTCACCATTACCCGTCCGATCAAACTCGGTAGCATGGACATGAACCACCAACGGCTTGCCACTAGCCGCTTTGGCCATCACGCCAGCCGGAAAAGCCAGCCAATCGTGGGCATGGATAACCTCATAATCCTCGTTCTCCGCAATCGACCGGGCCCGCTCGGCATAAGCTCGAACCTCGGCCAACAACGAAGAGCCGTAAAGCTCGCCCATAATCGAATTGGCCAAATCCCGATACTCACCCACCGTCACATAAGGATAAAGGAGCGCCGGCACCTCCTTAACCACCAGATCTTCCACGCCCGCGTACACAAACTTGCGCATATAATCCGCTTGAGCGAGACGATTTTTGGGTAAGACGAAAATAATTGAAGCTCCGATCGTAGAAAGGGCGCGCGTTAATCCGGCACAGGCCGTACCTAAACCGCCGCTATGATACGGCGGAAATTCCCAACCAAACATTAAAATTCGTGGCGTCATTGCCGAGGAAACGCAGAGGCGTCGGGTTTAGTATAACACTCTCACTTACGGCGCGCGACGCGGCGTCGCAAAAAATTGAACGATAAAAACGGCTGGACGATTTTTGTACTCACCATGCGCGATGCCCAAACCAACTTCCGTAAAATCAGGTTGCAGAATATTGGAACGATGACGTTCCGAAGCTAACCAAGCCCGAGCCAAAGAAGCGCTAGAGAAATAATTGACGGCTAAATTTTCGCCGGCCGTCGTGTAGCGATAGCCCGCCTGGTCCAACCACACCCACGGCACTTCACCCTCTGGTCCCTGATGAGCAAAGTAACCCCGAGTCGCCATATCATCGGCTTTGGCTTGAGCGGCCGCCGTTAATTGATCGTTGACGACGAGCGCCGAGAGTCCGGCCTCTTCGCGTTCTTTGTTAACCAAGGCCACCACGGTCTCTGGCACCACGGCCGAAATCAAATCTCGCAGATAAAAATAAGCTGGCGGCTGATAAAGAACGACGACTTCGATCAACAGCACCACCACCAGTGCCCCGAGCAACATCGGGCTATTAAAGATTTTTCGACTCGTCATAAGGTTTAAGCCAAATTCTGGCCGCCGCGATAAACTTCCAATAAAGCCACCAACAAACTAATCACCAACGGCCCCATAATAAATCCCGCTGGCCCAAAAAACGCCAAACCGCCCAATACCGCAAACAGCATCACCAGCGGATGGATTGGTCCCCCGCGAGCATACAATTGAGGAGCCAAAAAATTGTCCACCAACCCCACGACCACCACCGCCCAAGCCAACAAGCCCAAAGCCGCGCCCGTCAGGCCAGAAACCCACAAATAGATCACGGCCGGGATCATTACCAACGCCGTACCCACACCCGGCACCACGGCGGCGAGCGCCGCCACGCCACCCCACAGCGTGGGATTAGGAACGCCAAAGATCGCCAAACCAATACCAGCTAACAAACCCTGAACTAACGAGACCAAAAGAAAACCTCGCACCACCGCCAAAATCGTTAGCTGGATCCGTTTAAGAATCCGCTCATCATGAACATCACCAAGCGGGCTAAGCGTGACTAACTTATTAACAATCTTCGGCCCATCCTTAAGCAGGAAGTAGAGCGACAAGAACCAGAGCAAGGTTTTAAAACCGATTGCCAAGGTGCCAGAGAAAAGTGGTCCGAGATTATCGAAGAACCAACCCAATGATTGGTCCAAGATCCCCGCCAAATCCAAATCAAAGGTTGGCCAAAAGCGACGAATCGGATTCTCAATCGCGCTAGATAGCGACTCCAGCGTCGGCGGATTGGCAGCGTCATCACTCACCGTCGTTAATTGACCATAAAGATTTTGCGTCTCCAAAAACACTCGACTACTAATCACCGAAGCCAGCGTGCCCACCACTACGATCACACCCACGATTACGATCAAGGCCGCCCAGCTGGGTCTGATGCGCAGACGATGGATTAATCGGTCATGAATCGGGTGCAATAAAACCGCCGCCACCGCCGCCAAAGACAAAACCATCAGAAATGGCTGGAAAACTAAAAACGACAGAACCGTTACCACCGCAAACATCCCGATCAGGAAGTAAAACGGCAAACGTGAGGCCACGCCAGTCATCGCTAATTACTTAAGCTTGAGCACTTTTAAGACCTGAGCGGCAAAGAGCGTAACGGCCCGGACCAGAGAAAGACATCGCCAAAGCGATCAAAAGCAAAGTTAAATCAAATTCGTAACCGCCAGAGAAGCCGGCCTTAAACTTGAGCGTCACAATCGCCCCAACCATCACGGCCGCCAAGAGTACTCCCACCACTCGCGTCCAAACTCCGAGCAGAATCGCCAAGCCGCCCAAAAACTCGATGGCCGCCACCACATAAGCCAGAAAAGCGGGTAGGCCAATGCTACCAAAAAACCCAACCGTCCCCGTTAGATTAGAAACTTTTTGCCAGCCATGAACAATAAAGACCAAGCCCAACGCAATGCGGACTAGCAACAAACCAAGATCGGGATTTTGATACCACTTCATGATTTAAAAATTATTCAATAATACTCCCTCAGTATAACCCTAATAACGACGACTGTCATAGGCCCAATGTAGTAGCGCCTGTCGCTGGATGGGACGACACGATGCATCTCGAGCTCGACAATTTTTGGTAATTTGCGCCAGATGTCGGCGGATCGCCTTCCAGCGCTTGATCTGCCGCGCGTCCTCCTCCGGTAGTCGACGGCCTTGCCAATAGCGACAGTACCACTGGAACCAGCCGCGCGGATCATCTGGATAAATCCAACCCTTAGCCCGCCAGACCGAAAGCGGCTGACTAGCCCCCACCCCAAAACAGTTAAGCTTGGGATCAGAACGCTCAGGGGAAAGCTTGGCCTTACGATACCAACTGGCCGGAAATTCGTCCCGACAATCCGTCATATACTTGCCGCCAAAAACGCCAAGCTCAAGCATCTCGGCGGGCGACAGGTCCGGCTTAAAATCGGGAGCAAAATCGCGCCCAGCAGGCGCGATTAGCTGATACCGATATCCTTTTTGCATCTTGTCGTTAACGGTGACCTCCCGCATACCTTAATGATGGTGTTCCGCTTCGGCGGCGTCGGCCTCGGCCTTGGTGGCATGGATGGTGCCGTCTGGATGATTGGCGGGCGAATAAATCGTATAGAGCTTAAGCGTCTCGGTGCCGGTGTTGATCAGATTATGCTCGGCCCCAGCGGGAACGATCAGCGCCATGCCGTCCTTAAGCGGATACTCCTGCCCGGCCACCACAGCCTTACCCTCGCCAGCATCCACGCGAAAAAATTGATCAACGTTAGGATGAACCTCTTGACCAATCTCCTCACCGGGCTTAAGCGACATCAGCACCAACTGGCAATGCTCACCAGTAAAAATTACTTTGCGAAAATTCTCATTCGCTTTCGTCTCGCTTTCGATATTACCGTGATAAACCATGAGGAGTTAATTAGAACTAATAATCGGCGGCTTGGGCACGATGGCCATCGCCAACAAATAACCCACAATCCCCGGCACAATGCCCGTAAAGAAGGTGAGCAAAAGATAAGTTAAGCGGACTAGGGTTGGGTCGATCTCAAAATATTCGCCCACCCCGCCCAACACCCCAGAAATCGTCTTGTTGATATTGCTCCGATATAATCTTTTCATAGGGGCAGTATAACACAAAAAAACCGGTGCAGAGAGGTCAACCCTGCACCGGAGCCATGAGCCACAAACTCAGGCGGAGACTCACCTCCAATGATACTACGAAACCGACTTTTCGGCTTGCTCGGCCCGCCGCTTAGCAGCCGCCGCCTTAGATTTGGCCCCCGCCGCCAAGCCGCCCTTGCGAGCCGCCTCACGGCAAGTTTCCGAAGTCCAAAGATGAGCCTTGCCCTGAGCATGAGCAGCTTTACCGCCCAAAGAGGCGATCTCTCGCTGTCGCTCGGGATCCATCGCCGCAAACCCCTTACGCTGTTTCGGCCGCGACTCCCCTTCCATCAGCACACCTCCTTCTTTAAAATGGGAGAGAGTTGCCAGAAAAAAAGTCCGCTCACGTGAGCGGACTTAGGGAGATCGACATCTCCCCATGTTGCACGTTTGGGGCCCGAGCTACTACCGTGCAAATTGACCCGGACCCTTGTCTAATAATATGTTAACTAAGTAGGGCAATTAAGTCAAAACTCCCCCAGCTAATAAGCAAATCGTTCGAAGTGGATCGCTTGTTGCGCGATCTGTCAGTCATTCTTTCAGCCACCCTGCACAGGAAGCCCATTGAGATCCTTTTTGACATCGATCCCACGCTGCCCAAGCTATTGACAGGCGATGCCATGCGTCTGCAGCAGGTATTGATCAATCTGGGCGGCAATGCAATC
>CAYUHC010000014.1:0-20078 GCA_964444555.1 uncultured Candidatus Saccharibacteria bacterium
CGGTGAACCGGGAACTCAGTTGACGATGCGTACTAAGCACTCCGGTGGTGTGGACGTAGGTGGCGACATCGTCGGTGGTTTGCCGCGTGTTGATGAAATCTTTGAACGCCGCATTCCGAAGAACGCCGCGGTTGTCTCCTACGTTGAGGGTACGGTTTCAGAAGTTAAGTCCGATAATAAGGAGGTAACAATCACGATTTTGGCGACGGGCGGTAAGGGCAAAATTAAGTCGGGCACGGTGGAATACACGGCGCCAATTACTCGCGACGTTTTGGTTAAGGCGGGTGATGAGGTGGCGATTGGTCAAATTTTGACTAGCGGTTCCGCTGACCTCCAAGAGCTCTTTAAGCTGGCGGGAAAAGACTTTACTGAGGAATATATCATCAGCGAAGTTAACAAGATCTACGACTTGCAAGGCGCCGGTATCTCGCGCAAACACTTGGAGGTAATTATTCGTCAGATGCTCTCTCGTCGTCGAGTTAAGAATCCTGGTGATACCAGTTTTGAGATCGGTGAGATTGTTGAAGCCGCTGAGTTAACCGAAGCGAACGAGCGCGTGCGGGCCAAGGGTGGAGCCGAGGCCGTGGGCGAGACGATCTTGCTCGGTATCTCGGATGTGTCGCTGACGACTTCAAGCTTTATCTCGGCAGTCTCGTTTAGCCAGCCGACTCGCAATCTGATTAAGACGGCGGTTCGGGGTGGTCTCGATAAGCTCCGGGGTCTCAAGGAGAATGTGATTATTGGCCGATTGATCCCTGCCGGTACTGGTTTGGGTATCGCGAAGGAAGCTAAATTGGAGGAAGTACGGAAAATCTCGGAAGCCGAATTGGCAAGCGAGTAATGTCCACTGCTGTCCAACAAATTAAAGATCGCCTGGGCATCGCCGAGGTGGTAGGGCTCTATCTCAAGCTGGAACCAGCGGGCGCTAATTTTCGCGCTCGCTGCCCGTTCCATCAAGAGAAAACTCCTTCCTTCTACGTTTCGCCCGCCCGCGGCAGTTACCATTGCTTTGGTTGTAATCGGGGCGGTGACCTGATCAGCTTTGTGGAAGAGATTGAGGGTGTGGACTTTATGGGCGCGCTTAAAATCTTGGCGGAGCGAGCGGGCATCCAACTGGAAACCAAAAATCTTAAGTATGATCCGGAACGCGAAAAGATTTTTGCGGCACTCGAGGCGGCCACTCGTTTCTATCGGGCTAATTTGGCCCCCGACTCACCGGCGCAAGCTTATCTCTTGGAGCGCGGCTTAACCGCCGAGACCATTGAAGCTTTCCGTTTGGGTTTGGCTTTGCCCGAGTGGCAGAGTTTGGAGAGTCACTTAACCAAAGCTGGTTTTACCGAGGCGACGCTGGAGGCGGCGGGTTTGGTAATTAAATCGAATAAGCCAGGAGTTCGTTCTCGCTACTACGATCGCTTCCGGGGCCGAATTATGTTTCCGCTCACTGATAGTTCGGGGCGGGTGGTTGGTTTTTCTGGGCGAGTGTTTGGTGAGGCGCCACCGGAGGCGGGCAAGTACATTAATAGTCCACAAACTTCTGTTTACGATAAGTCGCGCGTGCTTTATGGCTTTGATCGCGCCAAGGTGACGATGAGATCCAAGGACGCCGCGGTCTTGGTGGAGGGCCAAATTGATCTGGTTTTATCTCATCAGGCCGGAGTCACTAACGCCGTGGCGGTTTCAGGCACCGCGCTCACTCGCGAACACCTCACGGCCATTGGTCGCTTAACCAAAAATCTGATTATGGCTTTTGATGGCGATCAGGCGGGGTTTGGTGCTTCGGCTCGGGGCATCTTGATGGCGCTGGAGGCGGGGTTGGAAGTTAAGGCCGTGCGGTTGCCCGCGGGCCAAGACCCGGCCGATCTAATTCGCCAAGACCCGTCAGCGTGGCCGGCGCTGTTGGCGCAAGCCGAACACGTGATCGATTTTTTGCTCGGGGGTGTTATGGCGCGCAACCTGCCAGCTCGCGAGCGGGCTCACGCGATTAAGAATGAAGTTTATTCTTTTATCGCCGGCCTGCGTCAGCGGATTGATCAAGCTCACTTTATCGGCAAAGTGGCGGAGTTAACTGGTTTGCCCGATAACGTGATTCGAGACGAGGTGGCGGCTTTAGGGTTCGGGGCCGCGGCGGGGGTGCCAAAGCCGCGGCCCGCTGAGCCCGCGATCGTTTCTCGTCAGGAGTTGATCGAGGAGAAATTGGTGGCCATCGAGTCGTGGCGCGCGGGTTTGGTAAAGTCAGACTTGTTGCCCTTGGCGGCCGCGCGGGAGCGCTTGGCGCCGCGAGCCGAGGCCTTGGGTTTGCAAGCGGAGATTTTGTATGGCCACTTATCGCCGCCCGAATTGGCCGAGGAGGTAGCTAGGTTGGAACGAGATTTAGAGTTAGAATTTTTAAAACAGGAATTACAACGAGTGACTCGTCATCTCGCAGAGGCGGAACGCAAGCATGAATCAGAAAAGGCCACGGAGTATCTCGCGGAGTGCCAAGCCCTTTCACGGAAGATTAATAATTTGAAATTAGGAACATCATATGGCCAAGAAAAAAAATTCAGCTAAGAAATTAGTTAAGAAAGCCGTTAAGTCGGTCAAAAAAGTTATTAAAAAGCCAGCGAAGAAAGTGGTTAAAAAAGTTAAGCCCAAGGCCCCGGTTAAGGTGGCTAAGGTTAAAGTGCCGTCTAAGCCGAAGGTGAAGTTGACGGGTGCCGCGGCCGATAAGGAGCGTCGAGTAGATCGACTCTTGGCCAAGGGCCGAGGTCGCGGCTTTGTAACTTACACGGAGCTTTTGCAGGAGTTTCCCAATATTGAGCAGGATATTTTGCTGTTGGAAGAATTGTACGATCGCTTTGAGACGGCCGGAGTCGACGTGCTGGAAGAAGGTGGCTTGCTCGAAGACATTGATGAGAAATCTTTACTCGAGAAGGCGGGCATTGGCGGCGGTTCGCTTGATTCGGTCCAGATGTATCTTAAAGAAATTGGTCGCCATAAATTGATTAGCGCGGCCGAGGAGCGAGAGTTGGCGCGACGCATTTTGGTCGGGGACGAAGAAGCAAAAAATGCCCTCGCCAACGCTAACCTCCGACTGGTAGTTTCGATTGCCAAACGCTATATCGGTCGCAGTTCGGATTTGACCCTGCTCGATCTGATCCAGGAAGGCAATATTGGTTTGTTTAAGGCGGTGGAGAAGTTCGACTGGACGCGCGGTTACAAATTTTCGACTTACGCCACCTGGTGGATTCGCCAAGCGGTGACTCGCGCGCTGGCCGATCAATCCCGGACCATTCGCATTCCCGTTCACATGGTTGAGACGATTGCTAAATACAAGCAGGTAGTTCGTCGCCTAACTCAAGATTTAGGGCGCGAACCCTTGCCGGCCGAGATCGCGACGGAGATGGGCGTGGACGTCGATAAGATCTACACGATCGAGAAGATTGATCAGAGTACTACTTCGCTCGATAAACCCACTAATAGTGACGAAGAAAAGTCGACGCTCGGTGAATTTATTCCCGACAGCAAAATCGCTTCGCCCGATAAGGATGTCTCGCGCCGAATTTTGCACGATCAGATCCAAGAAATTTTGTCCGATCTTTCGCCTAAGGAGCGTAAGATTTTGGAGATGCGTCACGGTCTAACTGATGGCGTGATGCGGACGCTCGAGGAGGTGGGTCGCGAGTTTGGCGTTACCCGAGAACGCATTCGCCAGATCGAAGCCAAGGCCCACGAAAAAATTCGTCAGCACGATAAGGTTAAGCGTTTGCTTGGTTACTAGTGAGCGGCGAAAATTAAATCCGTAAACTTCCAAAAGGCGTCATTGCCGCCTAGTTCGGCGACGCACTCAGTGGCTTCGGCTAGTTTGCCGGCGTCGGGATGCAGCGAGAGGAGGGGGAGGTGGCGGTAGACCCAGGTTACTTGATCGTCATAGCGGTCTTTAATCTCGTTCATGGTGTCGTGGAAGCGTTTGCAGAAGGGGCACTGGAGATCAGAGTATTCAATGATGGTGATCGGTGAGCCGATCGCGCCTTGGCGGTGGTCTTGTTCGGTGACGGGCGGCAAAGTGGCGGGGAGAGTAGTAAAGTAGGAGCTCGAAGCGGTGCCGGCTAAAATTTCGTCCAGAACTTGGGCGAGCGCGGGAGTGGGGAGAGCGCCAGGTAAGGCGATGACTCGATTATCGCTCGTGACGATGAGCGGAAAGGGCGTACCTTGGGCGCCCAACATATTCCCTTCGGCCGCCTGTGCCTCCACCTTGGCGGCGTAGGTTCCCGCTTGCCAGCATTTTTCAAAGTCGGCGCGATTAACTCCGGCTTTGGCCGCGAGCGTGGGGACGCTCCCGAGTTCGAATTTTTTGGCCGCCGTCGGATTAGTCGCGCCGCCGCGGAAAAAGATCGCGGCGGCGATCAAGAGGCCGGCGGCCACAATCGCGACGGGCACCAGATAGGGTTTGGGTTTAGAATTTTCCATAATTAAAATAATTTAGGGCTTCAGTATACCACGCAAAACTTCAGTCTCGCCATTGTTCCCCAGTCGGACCACCGTCGAAGGGGAGCCTTCGCACCGGCCGCCATCGACATAAAGATCGATTTGATCGCCAAAGTAGGTCCGAGCCTCGGCGACCGTCGTGGCTGGCGGTTGGCCGGGAGGATTGGCGCTAGGAGCAATCAGCGGCCCGGTGGCCACCAGGAGCTGTCGCAATTCGGCAGGAGCGGGTACGCGAAAGGCTTGGCCATTTAGAATGAGGCTGACCGGTCCTGGCCACCAGCGGTTAAGAAATTCTTGTTGGGCCTTGTTTGGAGTTAAATTAAATTTGATTAACTCTGACTGATCGGCCAGGAGCGTAATAAAAGGTTTGCCGGCTTCGCGGCCACGGACGGTAATTAGCCGCTCGCGGGCGGCCGGATTTTGGGCTGAGGCCACCAGTCCGTAGATGGTGTCGGTGGGCAAGATAACGAGCCCGCCGGCTTTAATAATCTCGGTAATTTTTGCTAAATCCACTCGGCCATCCTAGCAAATTAAACAGAAAAAATCCCCCGGCCACGATGGCGGGGGAGGATTTCGGCGGGATTTGTTTTTTTGGGGAGGATTAGCGAGAAAGGTAACCACGAGCTTGGCGCCGGACGGCCCTCATCTGGCCGCCGCGTCGACCGGGTCGAGGCCGTCGGGGACGACTCACCTCCTCGGGAGTCGTTTCGGGTCTGAGGTTTGTTTTTTCTTCCACTTCTTCTACGGCCGGTTCTTCCACTTCGGGCAGTTGAGACATGTGACCTCCTTGCGAGCCGAAATCCGAAAGCAAATGCTATACCTCTTTTTCTCAGCCGTCAAATGGCTAAGCTTATTCGATAAAGGTCAGGGCTTTGCCGGTTTTGCCACCTCGGCCAGTGCGGCCAATGCGGTGGATGTAGTCACCATAAGTGGCTGGCAAGTCATAATTGATGACGTGGGTGACGTTAGGGATGTCGAGACCGCGAGCGGCGACGTCAGTGGCGACCAGCGCTTGGAGGTGGTTGTTTTTAAAGAGACCCAGGGCGCGCTGGCGATTGCCGTGCGTTTTGTCGCCGTGGATACAGTCCACGCGTAGGCCATGTTCGGCGAGCACGGAGGCGAGCTTTTGCACGCCGTGCTTGGTTTTGCCGAAGATTAAGACTTTGCTAAATTCACCTTGTTCCAATAAGGAACGCAGAACCTCGATTTTCTTGGCGCCAGGTTGGATCCGAACGATGTCTTGATCGACGCTTTTAGCGACGTCGCCGGTTTTGACCGAAAGACGCACTGGCTCGCGTAAAAAAGTGTTGATTAGGCGCTCAATTTCGGGCGACATCGTGGCGGTAAAGAAGAGGGTTTGACGGGGCGAAGGCATGAGACTCATCAAATAGCGCATATCTTCGATAAAGCCCATATCGAGCATTCGATCCGCTTCGTCTAGAACGATAGTTTTAAAGTTGCCCAGGCGCAATGAACGGCGTTCGATCAAATCCTTAAGACGACCAGGCGTCCCGATCACAAAGTGATTGTGATAGCGAAGACTAGAAACTTGTCGGCCAATCGGCGCGCCGCCAACGCAACAAACGGAGAAAATTTTTGATCCTTGAGTGAAGGCGCGTAATTCCTCGTCAATCTGGATCGCCAATTCGCGAGTGGGAGCCACGATCAGGATCTCTTCGTACTTATTTTTGAGCACCTTATTAATGAGGGGGATGAGAAAGGCGGCCGTTTTGCCGGTGCCGGTGTTGGCCAAGCCCACCACGTCGTGACCTTTTAAGACGTGAGGAATAGCCCGATCCTGAATTGGGGTAGGGGTACTAAAGCCGCGCGCCACAATGCGGTTTTTTAGCTCCGACTCGATTTCGAAGTCGGTAAAGGCGTGCTCGGGTTCAAAATGAGCCACTTCTTCAGTAATTACGGCTCGATTAATAAACTTCGAAACATCAATGCGTTGACCTTGGAAGCGATTCGAACGAGACGGACCACGTCGAGGGCGGGAAAAATTTGTCTTACGATACATAGATTGAGACTCATACAATATATTATTTTGTAATCTATGTCAAGAGAGATAAGATATCCACACTAATAGACTTTTTAATGAAAAATTAATGAAGAAAGTGGCGTATACTTTAAGGTAAATGGTTTTGCCGCGGGAGTATTCTTTTAAATTGTATCGCCCGTCAAAGGTGGTGGTAACTCCAGCGGTAGTGGTGGGTGCGCCTCAGTTAGCAGATGAGAAAAGTTTAACCGATGATCGGCGGCGAGTTTTTCTTAAGCTGTTGGCGGGAGCGGGTTTGGGCGCGGCCGCGGTAACCATTTTGCCCCGACGAGCTGAGGCCTTGGTTATGGGCGGGACACCGGCGACGAGCGTGGTTGGTCTTAAGGATGATGCTGACGCGCGGATTAATCCGGCGACGGAGGAAACACTCCAATCATTGCTTGCCGGTAATTCGGTTCTTAAGAAGACAACTTCTTTGGCCGCGTCGGGGACTGTCCACACCCCGGGCTCGGGCAAAAAGATCCGGGTGTACAATACCAAGTTTTCGCTTTCGGCCGACATGACGAGTGTGTCTTTCCGTTTTACTTCGGGTGGGACTGATTTTGAAAAGTATATTTCGCCCAAAACGGGGGGATTATATGGCGCCAACAATCATCCCAATTATATCGAAGGCGGCACGAACGAGGTTTTGCACTGCGAAATTTCTGGGACCGGTAATGTCCAGATTAATATTGATTATTTAGAAGTTTAATTTAGTAATTTTAAAACGATTATGGCCAAGCGCGTTGCGGAACACTTATTTACCGGAGGGACGGTAATGTATGACGCCTATGATTCCACCAAAACGGTGTTGGGTGACTTGATCCGTCAGTATACTGGGGCTGGCGCCACCGATAAATTTGCTGGACCGGTTAAGGTGGCGGTGGCCAGACCAAACGAAACTTCGGTGGCAGTGCCGGGACTTTATCCTCACGTAGTTCGCTGGGCCGACAAATCTGGCTATTACTCGACGGGGACTGTGGCCGCGGCTGGTACGGAGGTAACGGGTAGCGGCACGGGTTGGCTAACGGCCGGGGTGCCACTTAACGCGCGAATTGGTTTTGGGACGACTAATCCAGCGGCCGTAACAACTTGGTATAACATTGTTGCCATCGCGTCTGATACCGCTCTGACTCTTGATGGCGACGCTGGGACGGTCGCTGGCGGAACCTCGTTTGTAATTAATATGAATTATAACGTCGACTGGGTGTTCTTGGCTGATGGTGCCGCTGTTGCCGCCACTCGCCGCATTTCTTGCTTTGAATTTCGTCGCGGAACCTCCGTGTTTACTTGGAAAGGGTTTATTACCCTGACTTACCCAACGGCGACCAACCATACGATCGTTGGTATGCGGGCGGTTTACCAGACCTATACTACGGGGACGGTGGCGGTTTCCGGTGCGACGGTTACCGGTAGTGGGACGGCTTGGTCGGCTAGCCGCATTAACATTGGCTCTCGGATTGGCTTTGGTTCTACTGATCCAACTCAAATTTCGACTTGGTACTACATTAATGCGGTGGGTTCTGATACGTCGATTACCATCCAGAACAACGTTACCGCGGCTGGTACTGGTGGCACGGCTTCTAACTTATCAATCAGTTCCGGCGCCGCTTACGTAATTGAAGACCTTCGGATTTTAACGGCCAACACCAATGCCACGGCCACTAACGGTGGTCTATATATGGTGCCCGGTTTATCGCAAGACGACTTTGCTTTGGCGGGGACGACGATTGCCGCGGCGACGACGGTGGATAAGATTAAGGGTGTTTACTGGTTGGCAGATGCGGCGTCGGTGACGAACGATATCGCTTCTGGTTTGGCCCTCGATGGCTTTGATAGTTGGACTCAACAGTATTGCTACGTTATCGAACGCCAAGCGGCGACGACACCGGCGATTTACAAGTATAATTTTCGCACGGCGCTTGGTTCGATTTCGAGTGGTAAAACGACGAGTGCTTTTGTGCTGGCGACGAGCACTCAAACTGTCACCGGTAACGTCTCTCAAACCAATAACGGTCGAGTGGGTACGTTAAATCATGGCCCGGGAGCTGGGGTTAAATCTTTGTATTTTGTAACCACAACGCGTGTTTACCGCGTGGCCATCGCGAACATTGTGAGCAACTCCAGCACCTTCCTCTCGGATGCGATGCTAGAAATTCCAACCGGTGGTACCGATACTTACGCGGCCACCGGTGCCTTAACTGGCGTTGAAATCTCTGATCAGATCGATCGCTTGATTGTTACTTCGACCGGTGCTTCGGGTACTCGCAGTTATATCACTAAATATAATACTAATTCGGATCAGTTTGATCACATCTTCTTGATTGACTCTAAGCAAATTGATCAGTCGACGGCCGATTCTGATTCGGTGCCGCATCCTAACATTCAGGCAGGTATTCTTAGTGTTTGGTCGGAAGAAGGGCTGACTTATATTTGTCGCGCGGGTACGACTTCGTTGACTAACCATCTGTATGCCGTACCATTGGGCGCTGACTGGGCCTATGCTAACGGCAGTGTTAAACAGCGCCTGTATACGCCGGCTCTATCGACACCCAACGCGGTTAAGTACACTCGTTGTTACTTTAATACCGCGCAGTACTTGGGTGTAGATAACTTGACCATTCCCACTGAGCCGGTACGTGTTTATTATCGCACTTCGGGCATTAGTGACGACTCTGGATCCTGGACGCTGATTGATCAGACGGGAGATTTGAGTAGCGTCGATGGCGCTAGTAGCATCCAGTTTGCCATTGAGTTTAGAGTGATTGGCACCTTCTGTTTGCCTAACCGGATGTATAACATTTGCGTCGTTTATGAGGACGATACGACGGATAGTCATTATCAGCCGTCGGTGGCCTTCTCTTCGACGGCTGATAAACGTTTCGCTTGGCGCTTTTCGACTGCTTTTGGTGGAACGGTACCAACGCTGCGAGTTCGTTTGTATGACGCCGTGACGGGTGGCGTACTGGTCGATGATGATTCGGAGACGCCGACGGGTACGTGGCACAAGTCGACAGATGATGGCGATACTTGGGGTGATTATAATTCGACCGACAAAGCAAACGACACCACCTATATTCGTTATACGCCGGCCTCGTTGGGTGACGATATTAAGGTGCGTGCCTTACTCACTCAAGCTGAAAATTAATGATTACTATTCTAAGTGGACAAAAAATAGCGGAGAATCCAGATTTGCGAGTCACTTCGCCCTCGGGGGATTATGGTGATTTCGATTTAATCGAATGCGAATCAACTCAAGACGGCGAAGCCGGTTCGTTTATGTATCAGGCACAATTCGTAAAGTATGGCGGTATTGTGTATCGCTTTAACACGCCAGAGGAGCTCGGGGCGGAACTGTTTAAACTTGATCCCGATTCGACTCACGACGCCGCCTCGCTCTATCGCGAGGATGAGGAGCGCCGACAGCGCCGGCTGGCAGGCAATCTTCGGCCGGAAAATCCGGCGCCGGTGGAGAATGAGCCAGAGCCGGTGGTTGAGTCAGAAAATGAACCAGTGATCGAGTCAGAAGTTCCAAACAATGAGTCGGCTTCTTCGACTCCCGAGTTTACGCCCGAGGCCACCACTACGCCTGAGGTTATCAATCCTGAGCCAGCCACCACGAGCACGCCAGAGGTGGTAGTTGAGCCGCCGGTGCCTGAACCGGAGGTGGTAACGCCGCCGGTTGAGCCCGAACCGATCGTGGGGCCGGAAGCGGTCGTGCCAGAGGAGACGCCAGTCACGGAGATTATTAGTCGAGTAACCAAAAAGCGCCGTGGCCTTGCTCGACGTTAATTTTTCCCAGGGCGAGGGTCAGGACTTTGTGGTTGAGGTGCCGACCGGGACATTAAACGCGCCGGCGGACATCTTGATCGAAACTGATTCCGCGGCGTACCCGGTGCTAGAGGCGCCTGAGGTAACGGGCGGCGGAGGTAACATCTTTATTATCAACGACTAAATTATGGCGAGTCCAATTCAAACCCTGATCCGCGAATACAGTCCGTATCTTAATGATTTGTGGCGGAGAATTTACGATTCGGCATTTTTCTTTGTCGGAATGTTCGGCATCGGCTTTTTTTCCACTGGTTGGATTATTCGCCGCCTGCGCAATCTCTTTGATTTGCCGAATGTCCAAGTCGTGGTAACTTCGCCCTTCCAGTTTCTCGATTTGGCCGTCGATATTGGAATGTTTGTCGCGATCTTAGCCACCTTCCCACTTTTGGTGTGGCATGCGTACGCTT
The DNA here is from genome assembly GCA_964444555.1 of uncultured Candidatus Saccharibacteria bacterium. Taxonomy (GTDB): domain Bacteria; phylum Patescibacteriota; class Minisyncoccia; order Phycocordibacterales; family JACOZG01; genus CAYUHC01. Next base: position 10,744 of record CAYUHC010000014.1, read on the forward strand.
TTCTGCGACCAGCACTTCTGCACTCGGAGCACCGGGCCTTCTTGTTGTCGGTGCCGCTTTCGTTCTGTCTCTTCTTGTCGGGATTTGCTTATGGTTTTTTCTCGCTTTATTGGGGCTTGGAGATGATTGCTAATCTTAACTCTTCTGTTGGTTTGGCCAATATTTGGGACGTTGGACTATTCTTGTCCCAATTGACGCTCACCGCCGCGCTGATGGGTGTGTTGTTCCAGTTTCCGATCGTGCTCTCGGCTCTGATCAAGCTGGGGGCTTTTGATTATCGCTTTCTGATCGCGCATCGTCGAGTGGCGATTGCGGCTACCGTTGTGATCGTTTCTTTACTTCCCCCCACTGATGGTCTATCATTGCTCATAATGTCTGGTCCGCTCTTGGGCCTCTATGAGCTGACCATACTTTGGAATCGGATTGGTGGAACTTTAAAAATTAATCATTCACTACCATGTTTGGACTAGGAACGCGGGAAATTATCATCCTTGCCGTTATTTTGGTGTTACTCTTCGGTTCGAAGAAGATACCGGAGTTGGCTAATGGCATTGTCGAAGCCATTAAGAGTTTGCGGCGAGCTTTTAGCGATGATGTTTCAGGTAAGAAAAAGTAATATGTTAAAACGAGCGCGCCGATTGGCAGCGCTCGTTTTGCTCTTAGGCGCGGGAGTGGTCATCGCTCAAGCCGTGCCTCAGTATGCCCCTAATCAGGCCGTCACGATCGGTGAATTTGTTTATGAGGACGATTATACGGCCTACACCGGTGATTGTTACGTGACGATCTGGAATCCGGCGGGATCCGTGGCAGTAAACAATCAGGCGATGACGGACGACGGTAATGGTTGGCATCATTATGAATTTGCGGGTTCTTCGACGCAGGGCACCTGGCCCGCGGCGATGACTTGCGGCACAATCGGTGTTGATCTGATTAAGGCTTCTAAATCTTTTATTATTGCTTCGTCAACTAGCGCGGCCGCGGATGCCGCGGCCGCCGTTTGGGCCAGTCCGACGCGCACTTTGAGCGCCTTCGGAGCTCTCGCCGCCGATGTGTGGAACGACACCTTTGCTTCTGTCCGACGACTTTCTGACGCCGTGTTGACCGGGGGCGGGGAGATTGCAACCGATGCTGACGTGAGCTCCGCCTCCTCCTCCACCTACGCTCTCTTAAACGGCGCGCTCCAAACCGCTTCGTCCTCTCTGGCGGCCGTCATCGGTGTCGATCTGGACGCCACCGTCGGGGCGGCTCAATCAGCGATCGAGTCTATGATCACTTCCGCTTCTTCCTCTAACTATGCTCTCTTAAATGCGGTGGTTCTTTCAGCCTCCAGCTCAATCGGCTCAATGCTCTCCGGCGTTGGCGGCGACAACTCTGACGTCTTGGCCGCGCTGGAAAATGCCTCGTCCTCACTGGCCGCGGCGATTACGACCCAAACAGGCACCATCTCGAGCGCTATCACTTCCGCCTCTTCTTCCACCTACGCGCTACTTAACGGTGCCATCACCGCGCAAACTGGTACGCTCGAATCGGCCATCGACTCAACCGAGTCGGCAATTCTCTCTGGTCTGGCCACCGCTTCTTCCTCACTTTACGCGACCATCCCTGGTGCGATTCTACCCACCATCACTTCGGCTTCCAGCTCCACTTACGCTCTCTTAAATGCGGTGGTGTTGTCGGCCTCCTCTTCTAACTACGCCTTACTTAACGGGGAAATTAATAACACTGAGTCGGCGCTGAACGCGACGATCTTGTCGGCTTCGAGCTCCTTGGGTAGCGCCGTGGCTCTCCAGGACGTTTCCTCAGTTTTGACGGCCGTTCAGAATGCTTCGTCATCGTTGGCCGCGGCCATTGATGTTGCGGAAACTTTCTTGGCGTCTACGATCACCTCCGCCTCCTCCTCCACCTACGCTCTCTTAAACGGCGCGCTCCAAACCGCTTCGTCCTCTCTGGCGGCCGTCATCGGTGTCGATCTGGACGCCACCGTCGGGGCGGCTCAATCAGCGATCGAGTCTATGATCACTTCCGCTTCTTCCTCTAACTATGCTCTCTTAAATGCGGTGGTTCTTTCAGCCTCCAGCTCAATCGGCTCAATGCTCTCCGGCGTTGGCGGCGACAACTCTGACGTCTTGGCCGCGCTGGAAAATGCCTCGTCCTCACTGGCCGCGGCGATTACGACCGCGTCTAGCTCGGTTGCTAGTTATACCGCGAGTGTGATTAATGCCGCTTCTTCAAGTCTCTCGTCACAGCTCGCGACTCGCGCCGGCCTCACCAATCAGCAGGCAGGTTGGACGGTGAGCATGTCTGATTTCGGCAGCGCTTCCACTGACGAGACTTATCGCGCTAAGGTGACGGTGCTTAATTACTTAAGTGAGCCGGCCACTCCAGCCAGCGCGCCTAGTCTGACCTTGTATGATCCCGAGCGTAATGTGATCGTCTCGGGCGTGGCCATGACGGCGCTCTCGACCGGTGTTTACGAGTACGCCTATTCCATCCCGACTCTCGCCACGGCTGGTTTGTGGGAGGCGATCGTGACGACGCAGGTTGAGTCAGGCAAAACGATTACAACCAACGACTATTGGGAGATCCAGAATGCTCCGGCCCAGGTCTTAATTAATGGGGTGACTGATCTGACGGTGCCTTCAATTGCGGCTGATGTCACGATTACTAACGAAGGTTCAGCTCCTTACGAATATCAGTATGAATGGTGCGTCGTTTCCAATGTGAACAATCTCTGTGGCGGCGGCGATGATGTCTTTTACGGTTCGGCCGCTAAGTTGATCAATCCGGGAGAAGACTTTGACACCACGCTTGGGGCCACCGTTTCTTTACCTGGCACTTATCACTTTAAGCTCGTGGTTTACTTCGGTGGCGATAGCTCCCGTGCCAGTTACCAGTTTGAGGCGACTAGCGACAGCAGTTCTGGCGGTGGCTCGGGTGGTGGCGGTGGTGGAGGCGGGGGTGGTGGCGGCTCAAGTTCCTCTGCGGCCACTTCTCGCGCTTGCCAAGGGGCCGACTTTAACGGCGACGGTTTAGTCAATTCTGTCGACTTCTCCATCCTTCTGGCTTTCTGGAAGACTCGGCCACCGTTTGCTAACTCCTGCGTCGACACCAATCAGGACCGCGAAGTAAATTCCGTCGACTTCTCCGTCTTGCTCTATCAATGGAATCAGAAAACTAGATCATAACCATGAGCACTTCACTTTATCTTGTACCTCCACCGCGGGCCGCTGTTGACCAGCCCGTAGTGGTCGAAGTTCGTCTGGCGACTGACGTTGACGTTAACGTGGTCGAGGGATCGATCGCGCTTGAAGATTATTCTTCACTGGGGCAACTTTCTTTGTCGGTAGCGGATTCGGCCCTTTCTCTTTGGCCCCAGGCGCCGGTTTACCATCCGGGTGAGGGGACGATTACCTTTATTGGCGGCGCGCCGTCTGGCGTGTTGGCTGGTAGTGACGTCTTGGTGGCCAAGCTCACCTTGGTGCCCGAGATTATTGGTGAGCGAAAAATTGAAGTGACTGGCGCTCGCGTTTATCGGATGGATGGGTCGGGTACGGCCGAGACCTTGGCGCGGAGTCAGGCCTCACTTACCGTGGCCGAGATGGTTGGTGGCGAGACAGATTGGTCTCTCGACCTCTCGCGGCCCACACTGGTGGCCGAGATTGGCGATGATCCTTCTGTTTATGACGGCCAGCCATTTGTGAGCTTTTATGCCACCGATCAAGGTTCGGGGGTGATCAAGACGGAGCTCGCCCTCGGGATGGGCAAGTTTGTGCCGGTGACGAGTCCTTATGTATTGGGTACCGCTGAACGATCGGCCTTTTTGAGTCTCCGAACGACTGACTTGGCTGGTAATACCCAGACCGTGGTTCTACGCGGGCCCGAGGCGCCAGCGGTGCCGCTGGCGCCGCTCTTGTTGATTGTGGTTATTGGTGTTTTGGTCTGTTGGCGAGTATTAAGATCACAATGAAAAAATTCTTACTGATCCTTTGGTTACTATTACTGGCACCGCTATCGGTGGCTTGGGCGGCAACGCTTCAACTAGCGACTTCGGCCTCAAGCTTTGGTGTGGGCGATTTGGTGACTCTGACGGTAACGGTCAACACCGGTGGCGCGGCCATCAATGCCGTGGAAGGGACGCTTAAGTTTCCGACTGATTTATTAGAAGTTGTTTCGATTAATAAAGATCGATCGATTTTACCTCTGTGGGTTGAGGGACCATCTTTTTCTAATACCGCGGGAGAGATTGTTTTTAACGGTGGGATTCCTAATCCAGGTTATAGCGGTTTAACCGGTCAGGTTTTGACGGTCATTTTTCGGGCTAAGCAAAGTGGGAGCGCTTCAATTGTTACTGCCTCATCAGCCGTCCGCGCCAATGATGGTCAGGGGACTGACGTTTTGACGGTTGATCCGGCGCCGGTGACGGTCGCTTTGGGTTCTGGTACGACTGTTCCGTTAGTAACCCCTATCGCGACGGCGGTGCCAATTATTTCTCTCCCCGCGGTGCCGGCCACGCCGAAAATTGTTTCTAAAACTCATCCCAGCTCGTCTGACTGGTATTCGGCTACAGTTGCTGAGTTAACTTGGTCGGTTCCGTCTGGGGTGACAGCGGCGCAAACTCTTTTGGGGAGTTTTCCTAATTCCGTGCCTTACGTAAATTATCAACCGGCCATTGCCAGCAAAACGCTTAAGGACTTAACGGACGGGACGTGGTATTTCCATCTGCGCTTCCAAAACGCCGCTGGTTGGGGCGGTATTGCTCACTTCCCAATTAAGATTGATACGACGGCGCCGAAAAATTTGCGCGCTCTGGCCACTTATAATGCCGCTGAGCGGGCGATTGATCTTAATCTCTCGGCGGAGGATACCACTTCGGGAATTGCTGAGTATCAAATTTCGGTGGGGTCTGACGCGCCAGTCCAAGTGGCAGCCGAGGCGCTTAAGGCTGGCGCTTACCGCTTGGCCTTTAATAAACCTGGTCAGCACGAAGTCATAGTTCGGGTTATTGATCGGGCGGGTAACGCCGCGGAGTCGGAGTTGGCTTTGGAGGTGCCACTTGATCCGGCTCCAACTCTCGACTTTGTACCGACGAGCGTTCCGGCTAATCAAGAATTTACGGTTACGGGACGGGGAGTGGGCGCCGGCGCTAGTGTCTCGATCTTGGCGGAATTCGAAGGGTCACTCCGTCGACCAGTAACGGTGGTGGCTGATGACGCCGGCGCCTTTACTTGGACTGGTGCTCTGGATCGTGCTGGTCACTGGCAGATTTCGGCGGAAGTGATTGGCCCGTCTGGACCGCTCAGCGCTCGTTCGGTGCCAATGCCGGTCGAGATTACTGACTCGGTGGTGGCGCGCTATGGTCCGTGGGTAATGAAGTATCTCTCAATCATTATCCCCGTTGTCGGCTCATGTCTCCTGCTCGTCTTCGTGGTCTACGTTTTGTGGTACGGCATCAGTGTCTATCGCTATCGCGTCCGACGCCGCGCCCGCGTGGCCCGCGATGGCATCCATCGCGCCTTCGGTCTAGTGAAGGAAGATCTGACGGCTCATCTTTCGCTCTTGCAATCGGCACGGAGTGATCGATCATTGTCGAAGGATCAGGAGGTGGTGGTGGCGGAGTTGGAGCGCAATATCGATGCGCTCGAAAAGTATGTGGCTAAGCAGATTGAACGGATCGAAAAAGGCAAGTAAACTATACTCATGAAAATAACCAAAAAACAACTAATTATCGCGGTGATTATCTTGGCCGGTTTGGTCGTAGCGTATCGTTTGGGTCAGACCCGCCAGACGGAGGACGGCAACGCGGCTGTGGAGCGCGAGGCCATAGAGTTGCGTGACCAGGTGGGCAAGTTGATGGTGGTGCCAGATGAGGTGCCGGGCGTGGCGACGGTTGTGGATCAGAGCCGGGTGGCCAACGAACCATTTTTTGCTCAAGCGGAAAATGGCGATAAGATTTTAGTTTTCGCGGCGGCTCGCAAAGTGATTCTTTATCGACCTTCGGCCAACAAAATTATCGAAGCGACCACGCTCGTTTTGCCTACACGATAACTTTTCACAAGCACTAGATTAATTTAAGCAAAAAGAAAACCACCCCCTAAAACGGTTTTCTTTGCCGTTTCGGCGGGGCGGTGGGCTCAGGAATTTTCGTCCTCATACTCCTCATCCAGAGGGTGAGATTCAGTTGCGCCGACTTTTTGGGGATCAAGTGAGTCAGTAAGCATCTGGGTGCTCGCAAGAATTTTCCAGGGCTCATCCTTACGGTACTTTCTGTTGGCGGTGACGAACCATTGTTCTGATTCGAAACAGGCCGGCCAGAAGAAATCGGCCTTTGCGACGAACCCTTTTATGCTTTCTAGCCACTGCGGGGACAGGGGATCTACTTGATGGAATTTCCAACTGAAGTGGGGGAAAGCTTTCCGGAGATGGGGTAGCGGGTTGGCGCCTAGTTCGTATGAGCCAGCGATAAAATCTTGGATGTCATCAGTGAAACAATGCCAAGCCAAGTCTATCTCAGTAGAGTGACCTTTAAGTAGGGCTGTTTCGATGTGCCTAACATCGGTCCCGAACAAGTTTTTTAACATTTGGTTTCTCCATAATCTCGCGGATTAGCTCACCTTTGGGCTGACCCCCAGAAAGCCGCGGTGACCGGCTTATGTAAAAGGACGCTGATTATTTGTTAACATTTAAAATAAAATTAGTCAATGGTGGTGATCAGTTCAATTCTCGGCCAAAGGTGATAAAATTGTTTGATGAAAAGAAATCGCGTCGCCGGAATAGTCATAAGAGACAATGTGGTTTTGGTAATGCGTCGCGTCAATAAAGGCGATGAGTATTGTGCATTTCCAGGTGGTGGGCAAGAAGAGGGGGAGACATTCGAGCAAACGGTGGTGCGTGAGATTGACGAGGAGACAACTCTGAAAGTTAAACCAGGAAAGCTCTTGTATCACATTGTTTGGGACACGGGCGATGAGAATTTTTTCTACTTATGTGAGTATCTTGCTGGTGAGCCCCAGCTAAGGATTGATTCTGAAGAGTTCGAGCAGATGGAAGATGGAGATCAGGTTTATGAGCCGAGATGGATGGAAATCGAAAAATTGTCTAGTTTGAAATTATACCAACTGGAAGTTAGGGATTTGTTTTTGAAAGATTATAAAAATGGTTTTCCTGAACACGTGCAGGAATTATTTATTAAGTTTGCCGATAGGAGACAAATATAAATTAAGTTTAGTTTTTAATCTTTCCTAAAATGTAAACCGTTCGAAGTATGTTTAGACCGTCTTGTTTAACATGTAGTATTGTATACTTGCCCGTTTTTAATAATTTATTTATTTTTTCGTGGCCAAGCTTGTCATCTTCAATAATGATTTCGTAAACTGCGCGATTCTTATGCCATGCCAAAATAGAAATGCCTATCGCGATAACTGGTAAGATAACTGGTAAAAAGTCTTCTAACAAGTTCATTAAATTCACGGGCTCCGCGACCAGGGCTCGAACCTATTTGGTTAATAGTTAAACAATATCTAGTACCTTCATCATTTATAAAAAGGTCCAAAAAGTTTTGGCCCGTTATCTGCATAAGAAAACACGAAATAATAGTCTGAACAATCCACTACCGAAATATTACTCCAGGCTCCTATAAAATTAGAATTAATGTAGGATTTATATTTAGTAAATTGAGCTTTGTTATTTCCACAATAAAAATCCCCATCATAATTTTTTGCTTCAATATTTATTTTTTTGTCTTCTACATACCAAGATGTGGAATTATCTGAAGGTATAATTTTTTTACTCCACTCAGTTTCAGATGAAAGTATTTTGTAGGTATTAACTAAAGATAAATTTTCATAATTTTGAATTCTATTTCTATAAAAATAATAACTAATCGAAACTAGAATGATTGCAAAGATTATTATTAGAGATTTTTTCATAAATCTATTATATCAAATTCTCTCTTATCCACTCGCTTTTTTGTTTTTTATATTCTTCTCTACTTAATTCTGAAAGAGTTCTTTTAAATTTTTCATACCTATTCCTAAGAGCTTCATCTTCTCTCAATTTTAAAATTATGTTTCTATGAATATCAATCATTTTATTATCTGGAGACATGATTTGAATTCCTATTTCTATATCATTATGCATCTTTTTTAAATAGGAAATACCTATTTGTACTGGACCTTGAATGTATCCTTTTTCTGATAATTTCTTAGAGTCGCCTTCTATGTCTTCGCTTATAATCATAATATCAATCTCTGGACGTCCAACCATAGGTACTGCCATAGCACCAACTAATTCAATATGTGAATTTGGTAATAAACCAGCAAGCTCTGATAACAAACTCTCTTGCAAGTTTTGTATTTCAATATTGGGTTCTATAACAAATTCAATTTTCATAAACTCATTATATCAAAACAAGTTCACGACGTGCACAATGTTCGCAAGCTCGACATAGTGCGAGATATCGGAACCTTTTGGAAGACGAATAAGGAGCATGTTTGGCTCCCGAATATCAAGCAGGGGTTCTTTGGAATTAAGCAGCCTACAGAGGCTGAGATGGCGGAGTATCGCTAAGGTTTAAAGCCACCCGAATCTTTTGAGATAGCTCTTGAGGATTAAATGTTCCATGATTCTGGATCCTAAGAAGTGGCATACCTGCACCCTTAAGAATACGCTCAACCTCAATGTCTCGGTCCTGTCTGTCAGGGCGATCGTGAGACTTATCATCAAGCTCAATAGCAAGCTTTGGAGAAATGTAGGTTTTATCGCAAAGCACAAAGTCTACGGACTTTTGACTTACATGCCTGAATGCCGCTCTCCAGTTTTGTCCTACCACTTTCTCATCAAGAAGTGTTGGTAGATGAACTTGAGCGAAAATAATGTAGTCTTGGCCTACAGCTTGGACCAAGGCTTTGTAAAACTCATGCTCGGCTTTAGTTAGAAACCAATTGCGACGTTTATAGTTATACTTCGGCTTTTCATCTTCCGTATCGAATTTGCCTCTCAAGAGTCCAGCTACGACACCGATAACAACTATGATTGCAATGAGTATGTAAATTGGTGTCATGATGGATTATATTTTAGCAAAAAAAGCCGAAAATGATAAAATACAAATTATGAATCATTCAGGAAAGAGACTATTTATAACAGGTATTCCAACCTCTGGAAAATCATACTTAGCAAAAATACTAGCTGAAAAGGTTGGTGGTATTGCTGTGATTCTTGATGATTTTCGTGAAGGGCTTTCATCAGACGATCAGTATAAAAAATGGACAAACTTTTACCTTGATCAGGATGAAAAAACATATCTATCTATGACAAGTAGCGAAAAGCAATGGGAAAAT
>CAYUHC010000014.1:20088-20580 GCA_964444555.1 uncultured Candidatus Saccharibacteria bacterium
GAAAATCTAGTAGCTCAATCAGAAGGACTCTGGCCCGCTTTTCTAAAAGAGATATCAAAGTTTAAAGATGAATCAAAGCCTGTTATTTTTGAATGTGTAAATATGCTTCCACATTTAGTAAAAAGAGATCTGGGTTTTGACGGTGTTGTTTTAATCGGATCATCTCTCGAAGAGACTCTTGAAAGAAATAAAAAAGATCCACGTTGGGGCAATACCTCTGAATTGCAAGAGTTGGAAGCAAATACATTTTTTAATGTTGAAAGACCGCACTACAAAGAAGAGGCATTGAAATATGGTTATCTCACTTTTGAGCGAGCTGATGATGCTGTCGAATATTGTCTTAATTTTTTCATAAAATAATATGAACATAAATTACAAAGGCACAATCGTAGAAGAAAGTCTTGAGGATAATAGAATCCTTAACGACATAGATATCATCGATTTTAGAATTTCAAAAGATGAGAACCCTGCCGATCGTTGGCATTTGTATAC
>CAYUHC010000015.1:0-11965 GCA_964444555.1 uncultured Candidatus Saccharibacteria bacterium
GACTCGAACCCCCGACCTTCCCGGTGTAAACGGGTTGCTCTACCAACTGAGCTAATCGCCCAACTCTCTGATTTATGGTGTACACTATACCATGCGACCATAATTTACAATGCCCGAACCGGAAATTATTTTTCAAAATGATGATTGCCTGGTGCTTAATAAGCCCGCCGTTTTGGCCGTCCACCCTGATCGTTTTACGACCAGCGGCACTTTAGTTGATTGGCTAATGACTCGTTGGCCGGAGCTGGCGGCGGTGGGTGAGCCCCTGCTTTTGCCTGATGGAACGAGCTTCGCGCGGCCGGGGATTGTGCATCGCCTGGATCGCGACACGACGGGTGTTTTGGTGGTGGCTAAAAATCAGTCGGCGTTTGAGTTTTTTAAAGAGCAATTTGCTGGTCGCACGGTGAGCAAGGAGTATCGAGCGATTCTCTCTGGGCAACTTAAAAATGATCAGGGCGTGATTGATCTACCAATTGGTCGTTCGCGCAAGGATCCGCGACGGCGTTTGGCTGGTCGGGGAGCGACAGGGCAATTGCGCGAGGCGTTAACCGAGTACCAAGTTTTGGAACGTTTCGCTGGTTTTGTGTATGTGGCCGCTTTCCCTAAGACGGGGCGGACGCATCAATTGCGGGCTCACTTTAAGGCGATCTCGGCGCCGATTGCTTGTGACTCGTTGTACGGGGCGCCGGCCTGCCCGCCAGGCTTGGCGCGGCAGGCCCTCCACGCTTATCGCGTGGAGTTAGCCCTGCCGACCATCGGTCGGCAGGGCTTTACGGCGCCCTTGCCCGAGGATCTAGCTGGGGCCTTAACGCAACTCCGCTCTGGGCTTGATAATTTAGAGGGGGCGTGATAGATTACAATCTCGTATGATCAAGATTTCTCCCATTAACGTGGACGAACGCAAAGTCCTCGACCTCTCGGCTGGCAACACTGTCCGGGTGTGGCAAAAGATCCAGGAAAAGGGTAAGACCCGTCTCCAGGCTTTTGAGGGTTTGGTAATTGCTCGTAAGCATGGCGCTGAGCCAGGCGCGACCTTTACCGTCCGTAAGGTGGCTTCAGGCGTTGGCGTGGAGAAGATTTTCCCACTCTATTCTCCTTTGATCGACAAGATCGAAGTGATCCGTCGGGCCAAGGTTCGCCGAGCTAAGCTCTATTATATTCGTACCAAGGTAGCTAAGGAGGTTCGTCGCGCGATGCGCAATGTCCAGGCCGCTGTAGCCGCTCCGGTCGCGGCCGAGGTTGTAAGTGGGGAGTCTTCGGATTAAGCTAGAGGTAAGCGCGGGTGGCGAAATTGGCAGACGCACTACCTTGAGGTGGTAGCGCCGCAAGGCGTGGAGGTTCAAATCCTCTCCCGCGCACCATGGGCGACGTTTTAAAAACTCTGTTTTGGTTTATCGTGGCGCTCGGCGTCATTTTGGGCCTGATGGCCTGGTAGCTTGCAAGTTTTTTATCTAGTGGCATAATAAAAGCGGACCTGATTTCACTTTTTAGGAGGATCCTAAGGTGCAATACAAGGTAGTGATCAAGTCGGCTCGGACGGGCCAAGTCTTGCGTGTGGCAACGCGGCCGGCCAAGTCTGGCAAGCAAGCCCGAAACTGGGTCCGTCGATACCTGTTCGGCGAAAAATCTTTTGCCGAACTGGAGCAGGCGGGGTATTTGTTTGAGACGGAGGAAGATCTTCCGCCTCGCCCCTCGCCACCGCCTCGGCGACTCGTGGTCGCACGTCAACTTTTGTTCTCTTTTTGCAATCAACCCGGGTCGCTGGCAGCTTTTACCCGCTAGCCGGAGACTCTCTGCTCTGGGCGCCTCTCTCACCGAGAGCGCCTTTTTTGTTATACTGCTCGTATGTTCTACACTGGCGCTGGCGATGGCGGACTCACCACTACCTTTGGTTGTGATCAAAAGATTTCGAAAAGTTCGGCCGTGGCCGAGGCCCTCGGCTCGCTTGATGAAATTAATTCGTTGTTGGGTTTGCCTAAGGTGGCGGCGGAGGGAGAAATTAACGCGGCGCTCGAGGCCGCTCAGCAAACCCTGTTTATTATCCAAGCCGAACTGGCTGGCGCGGAGAAGACGGTGCCAGAGGAGCGGGTCCGGGATTTAGAAAAGTTGATTAATGAGATCGAAAAATCCCTGCCACCCATTACCACCTTTTTTGTTTCGGGCGGGACAGCGCTGGCGGCCCAACTCGACTTTGCTCGGACGGTGGCGCGCCGGGCCGAACGGCGCGTGGTGGCGGTGGCGGAGGAGCGACCGGTGGGCAAGTGGACGCTCGCTTATCTCAATCGACTCTCTTCGGCCCTCTACGCGCTTGCTAGACTCGCCAACCATAAGTCTGGTATAAAGGAACAACCGCCTCGGTACTAGTTGGGCCGGGGATGCATGGTGCCTATAGTTTAGTGGTAAAACTCCGCTCTGTGGAAGCGGTATCGTGAGTTCGATTCTCACTAGGCACCCATACTAAATGTTTCATCGTCGCAAGCTATGCATTACCTATATGTGCTGAAGAGCTCAGTTGATGACAAGTTATATGTTGGTTCTACTAACGACTTGCGACGCAGGCTTTTAGAACACAACAGTGGTAAGGTCCAATCGACCAAAGCTCGCGCGCCATTTGAGCTACGGTATTACGAAGCGTTCCATGCCGAAGATGATGCCAGACAACGTGAATCAGCTTTGAAAAATAATGGCCGCGCGCTCGCTCAGCTTAAACGGCGCATTACTAAAAGCCTGCAATGAAACATTTGGTATGGGTGTAGGCACCCCAATCGAGAATTAAAGAGGCTAAAGCAGTGTTTCGCGTCTTTGTTGTTAGGTTTTTGTCCAGTTCTACCCGTTTATATTCCGCTTCCAATGCAGGATAGGCTTTTTCTACTGGAACGAACCATTCGTTAGGTGTTATATGGAGTTTCTTGTCTTTTAGAGAAAAGTTCTGCCCAAGTGCCGAGAATATCTCTTTTTTCTTATCCAATCCGCCAGTAATAAATTCTTTGCGCGCATAACAGGCAAAATTAAATACCTTTTCCGTAAGCTCTAGCCATTTCTCGGCTCGGCTCTCGGTTTCTCGCAGGTTGGTCGTGAGTTTGGCAATCTTGGTTTTAAGCTCGTCTCGCTCCTTGATAAAGGTTTCATCGTCAATCAAATCTCGGTAGCGCATCTTGGTGAGAGCGTCGAGTTCGTTTTGAGTGGCAACAAGTGACTTGTGCTGGGTTTCGTAGATTTTGGTCCGGTCGGCAATCTCTTTGTCATTGTCTCGGTTCAATATCTCCAAGGCCCACTCTCGGAATTTCGGCAGGATAGTATTCCGTTCAAGTTCAATATCAATCTGGTCTTCGATTTCTTTCAAAGTCACTCGTTCTTGGTTGCAGGGAATGTCTCTTTTTTTGTGTCCACAGTGGTAATAGATGTAGTTTTTTAACCCCCCAGTGCTTTTCACTATTTTAATTTTTTCCGTTGCCGTAATCATTCCACCGCAAACCCCACAGGTTATAACTCCCGTGTAAGCAAAGTCGTGCGTTTGGGCTCGTGGTCGGTAAAGGCGCTCTCAAGAGAATCCTAGTATTCTTATTTTTTGCATAGATTTGCCACTTTTATGCATAGGTTTATGTGAAATGCATAGATTTGTGCTAAGTTTGCATAGGTTTCAGTATTTTGGTAGTATAAGCAAAACCTATGGAAAAAGAGCTGTTATCTATTGGGGAGGTCGCCAAATTGCTTAGTGTCTCTATAGATACTCTAAGGCGTTGGGATAAGAGTGGAAAATTAAAGCCAACAAGGGAAGCCGGAGCCCGTGGCCACAGGTATTACTTAAGACGGGACATTGAAGCGTATCAAAATGACCTTCTTGCTTTGGCTAGGGAGTGGATTACTGGTGGTCCAAAAACTCCAGACGAGTATTATTGTTCAAACAGTGCCGTGTTTCAAGCAAGACTAATTAAATTGCAAGGAAGATTGGGGGATGCGGAAGATGAGGGGATAAAGAAGATTTTCTCTCTCATTGTTGCTGTCGCTGGTGAAATAGGAAATAATTCTTTCGACCACAACTTGGGGAATTGGCCCGATATATCTGGTATATTTTTTGGTTTTGATATAAACAAAAGGCAGATTGTATTAGCAGATAGAGGGCAAGGAATACTGACAACTCTAAAAAGGGCTAAACCAGAACTAAAGAATCACAGCGAAGCTTTAAGGGTTGCATTTACGGAAGTGGTTTCTGGTAGGGCACCAGAAGAAAGAGGTAACGGACTAAAATTCGTAAAGAATGTTATTGAAAATAACCCAATGCAGATTGTCTTTGAAACCGGAGATGCTGGTCTGGAGATAAAACAAGGTCTTCACGAATTGGTGATAAAAAAAGTTACGCCATCGTTTAGGGGGTGTTTAGCATCGATTAAATTTTAAGAGTTAATTGTATATGAATATAGAACTGAAAAAATTTGGGACTACTCTTATTTCTCGCCAAGCAGGGAGAGAAGCTTATTCTGCGTTTTCACCTTCGCTAAGAGATATCAATTCTGAAGAACTTGTCGATGTTGATTTTGATGGTGTCATAACCTTTTCTCCTTCTTGGGGTGACGAGTTTTTACGTCCTTTGTCTGTGGCTTATGGCCATAGACTGATATTGAAAAACACCACTAACCCTTCTGTTCTAGCAACCCTAGAAACTCTTGAGAAGGTCAACAATCTGAAATTTAATAGAGGGTAAATAATCTCTATAAATATAGTGGTAAAGGGTGGGGTAAAATAAATTCAGACTTGGTATACTTGAGACAATATGAAAAACTATCAAAAAGGTTCGGTCGCTTTCGTTGTTTTGACCATCATCCTCTTGTTGTTGGTGATAGCCTTGTGGTTTGGTCGCAATTCTAGTGGTGGCTGGCCCAAGTTGCCGACTAATAAAACGAAACAATCACAGGTACAAGTACCGGTGTCTCCGCCGACAGTCAACAAGCAAATAGGCGAGACTTTTACTCTTTGGGACTTTGGATACAAGGTGTTATCCGCAACAAACTATGTACCTTCCTACGATTTTAACAAAACGACAGGTAAGTATATTGGAGTAAAAATCGAAGTCACTAACAATGGAAAAGTAGCGGCAGGAGTAAATAATGTCTATGTTCAGGACAGTAAGGGCAGGCAATATCAACCAGCAATGCTCGGTTATCAACAACTCGGAGTAGAAGATTACGGTTGGAGTAAGATTCAAGCCGGCTTCACCAAAACCCTTGGGGTCATCTTTGAAGTTCCCAAAGATTCAACTAGCTTGGAATTAAACTATCCAAGCGCACAAGGTCCAGTTGTGTTGAGTGTAAAGCTCGGAATGTAGATTGTTGCAATGACTTTTCAGTTTCAACCTGATAGGATTTTGAATATGGAAACTCCAAAAACCCCGCATATGGGAGAAGGCTCTACTGTAGTTTTTAGTGGTAACAGCCAAATTCCCGCTATACAAGAAACCTATGGCAAGACAGCCAAACTTTTCGCCAAGGAGATTTCTGCTCGGCTGAAAAATGATAAGGCTTACACCCTGTTGGATATAGGAACCAGTCGAGGTGAGTTATTGGGCGGACTGTTAAGCGAGTTGCCAATGGGCGTCGTCGTGACGAACGAGAGTCTGTTGAAGCGAGGTCGGTTGTTGCCTGGGAGAGCGTGGTTACCTAGCCGTCCCACCTTTTGGATTTTAGTAGCCCCGCGAGTACGCTCGCGGGGCCTTTTTCATTTAGAGGAATAGCTTTCCCGTAAGGATCCCACAATAATAATGTCATTGCAGACTGTCTGGCAAAGTGTTAGTTGTTAGATCAGAGTAGGGGGAATGGCTAATAAAGAAAGGAGACGACCATGAAGTTGCAAATAGTGGCGGGGCCAACTTTTGTGGAAGTGGCTGAGGGGATCGTGTCTCTAACGGAGAAGCATCGGCCGGTTTTCACCTTCAAAGTGGAGGCCCAGGTGGATGTGCCGAGTATTGTTATCCGAGCCAAGAAGATTTTGCTTAAGCAGAATCACCCTAAGCCCCGTTTTCAGATTGTGGGCAAGTCTGAGGAGGGGGACCAGTGTCGGGTGTCTTATCGGCCACTTAGCAAGAACAAGGGGTTGGTTCATTTGACTGATTGACCCCCGATTGCATCAATGGTTTTTTACCCAATGTCCCCCGAGGCGCATGGCTCGGGGGATTTGCTATTATTTAAAAACAAATACAACGATGACTTTTCGAGAACGGATTTACGAATTAACGCGGGCTATTCCGCCCGGTCGCGTCGCGACCTACGGCCAGCTTGCCAAGCTGGCCGGCCGCCCCAAGGCGGCGCGGGCAGTGGGTAGTTTTTTAAAAAATAATCCTGACCCAGCCAAGACGCCTTGTCACCGGGTCGTGTCTAGCAACGGTGGCTTATCCGGTTATCGCTTTGGCCGCGGGACAGTAACCAAGAAGCGCTTGCTTCTTAAAGAGGGAGTAAAGTTTGTCGGCGAGCGAGTGGATTTAAAAAGTTCTAGGCAATAAAAAAGACGGTTGGCGTGCAGTGCTCAGAGAGCAGTGCCTTACCTAACCGTCTGTGTCTTGGTGCCCTTCGTCGCGGTGAAGGGCTTGAGGGCCGATGACCCTCCAGAGGTGCGAGTGATTTCTCACTCGTGGTGTGGGGGTACCCTACTTGTATGGGGCCGGGTGGCCCCGCGTACTCCTGGTCACCCTGATTCCTCCGTGAATAGACGTGAATAAAGAGTGACGATATTAATCATACTCTGGGGGAAAAATTTTGCAAGTTTTTTGTGGGCTTATGATATTATTAATCCATATGAAAAAGTACATTATATTTTTTGGTTTGGTCTTGGCGGCGATAATGGTCGGTTCTACTCCCGCTCAAGCTAAATGTGATTTTGCTCGTGATCTAGAAGTCGGCGCAGTTGGCGAAGATGTTCGCTGCCTTCAGCAATTTTTAAATACGGAAGGTTTTAAGATCGCTGAGAGCGGCGTCGGTTCACCTGGACAAGAAACTAATTTGTTCCGCGAGGGGACGCAGTCGGCGCTTAAGCGTTGGCAGTCATCCAAAGGACTTTCTTCGACTGGTTATTTCGGCCCCCTTTCGCGCGCGGCTTATGACGTGAGCGTGAGCGCTCCAGCTCCCATTGTTATCCCTGATCCAATTGTTGTTCCCGCTCCCACTACTGCCCCTGAGCCAAGTACGGCCGCCATCGAGCGCAAAGCTCGTTCATTAGTAAAGAGTGTTCGCAAAGTGGTAGAGGATGTTCGCGATGATGTAGAACAGGCTGAGGATGATGGCGAGGATGTGGCTGGTCTGGAGAAAATTTTAGACAAGGCGGAAGAGAAGTTGATCGACGCTCTGTATGCGTTTATTGATCAAGACTATCAGGAAGCTCTAACCTTGCTTGATCGTGCGGCTGACTATGCGGAAGATGCTCGCGAAGATGTGGGCGGCAACAAGGATGATGCCAAAGAGGCCATTAACGATGCTGATGATGCGATCGATGAGGCCAAAGAGGAGATCGATGACGCTGATGATGATGGCGACGACGTTGATGAGGCCGAAGATTTGCTTGATGACGCGGACGACAAGCTCGATGACGCTAAGGAGGCCTATGACGATGGCGATTACGATGACGCCGAGGAGTTAGCCCAAGAGGCGGAGGATTTGGCGCAGGAGGCGATTGACGCGATCGGTAATTAACGTCGACGAGTTTTTTCTCGCCAAATAACGAAGCCGATGGCCGCGAGGCCAAGTGCTAACCAGATTAGATTTTCGCCGCGATCAATGATCGCGGCGAACTCGTGGTACGCCGCGCCGGCGTACCAACCGACTGCTCCCAAGATCAGAGCTCGGGCAAAGGTGCCTAGCGCTGTTGCCCATAAATAAGTAAAGAAAGGGATCCGAAAGATGGCCGCCCAAGCGGTGATGGCTACGGTGGGCATTATGGGCAGAGCGCGACCGACGCCAATAATTAACTCGTCTTTCCAGCCGCGCGTGACGCGATCGTGGATGGCGTTTACGTCTCGTTCGCTGATCCCAAACCACTTGCCCCAACGGGCGAGGGCGGCAGAACCGCCCCAGCGGATTAAGAGGTAGATCGGGATCGAGCCAATGGTGACGCCTAGCGCCGCCGGCAGAGCGATCATGGTAATTAATTTTATGGCTAGGGTGTTTGACCAAACTTCTCGTCCTAGCAAAACAAAGCCACTACCAAGTTGCACGAGCGAGGAGGGGATGATGGCGATTAACTCTTCGATAATCGAGGCGGCAAAGACGCCAAAAGCGCCCCAGGGTAGGAGCGTTGTTTCGATGTAAGTCATCAAGGTGGATATCATCATGCGCACATTATAGCATGCACGTGATACACTAGAGTTAGGTCTAGAAAATTATTTTTTTATATGCCACGCATGAAAACAACAAAAGAAGAGATGGTGTGCGGTAGCTGTTCGTCGTGTGGGTGCGGCTGTGGTCACAGCAATGTTTTGGGCCGCTGGATTTTGGGGATCATTGTGATCGTTCTGATCTTTGCTTTGGGGATGAAGTTTGGTGAGCTAAAGTCGGTAGCTTTTGGTGGGGCTGGTTGGAGTGAACGTTCCAGTTGGTGTCCGCTCCACAAGCAACGAGCTTTGCCAGTAGAGAGTCCCATCGGCGCCTCCGTTGACGAAGCCCCGGCCGCTGAATAAGCTATTGCTATGAATTTTGTGAGCCGGGCCTATCAGTGGGTGAGAGCCCACCCTGGTTATGCGACGTCAGCCGCCCTGCTGGGCGGCTTCGTGCTCGACAACCTCACCCTGCGGCGAGTCGATTTATTTTTAGAAAATTTAGTTTTCGCCATTTATCTGGCGATTGTCGCCATCGGGACGGCTTACGTGGAGTATTACGAGAGCCGCGGGGCGCGGAGCCGTTTGGCCGAGCGGGTGCGCACCCTGGTGCCGCTCATCATCCAATTTTCTCTCGGTAATTTGATGAGCGGTTTTTTTGTTTTCTATTCACGGAGCGGCTCGTTGTGGCACAGCTTTCCCTTCCTGGGCTTTTTGGCCTTGGTGATGATTGGTAATGAGGTGCTCAAGAATTATTACGAACGACTAGTCTTTCGAGTCGGCCTGCTCTTTTTGGCTCTTTACTCATTTTTGATTTTCCATTTGCCGGTGGTTTTGGGTCGGATGGGGGCTTTTATCTTTTTGTTGAGTGGTCTGGTGAGCGTAATTCTGATTCTTATTTACGGTCAGTGGGTGAGCCGTTTTAGCCGGGAGGTGGCTAGGGCGCGTCGCGATATTTGGCTAATGGTTGCGGGAGTGGTGGTGATTATGAATGTTTTTTACTTCACCAACATTCTGCCGCCGATCCCGTTGGCGATGTCTTCGGGCGACGTTTATTATTCGGTCGAGCGCGTCGGATCGGACTACCTGCTAGAGGCACCGCCACTAAGTTGGTGGGAAAAAATTAAAATTTATCCACCAATTGAGCTTAAGTCGGGGCAAAAACTTTTTGCTTATAGCGCGGTCTTTGCGCCTACCAAACTTTCCACTACTATCGTCCATCATTGGCAGCGTTATGATGAGCCGTCGGGCGAGTGGGTCAGTGCGGGGCGGATTGCTTTTCCGATTAGCGGTGGGCGCGACCAGGGTTATCGGGGCTATTCGGAAAAGGGGTCACTTGCGCCTGGACGTTGGCGGGTCGACGTGGAGACGGCGCGAGGTCAGATTATTGGTCGGATCCGCTTTCGGATCGCGGCTGTGTTATAGTGGCATTTATGCAATCTAAAGTGGCGCCACTGGTGCGCGAAACATTTTTAGAAGTCGTGAATCGGTCGGTGGGTACGCCCATCTTTCAAACTTTGTGGGCGGAGGTAGACGGGGTGCGGACAGACGTCACGCGTCAGGGGGAGCTGTCTTGCGCCTTTTTTGTTTCGGCTCTTTTGGCTGCTTTCGGTTGGCTGGATCACGTCCACGCCACGGTGGCTGGGACAGAAAAAGTTTTACCTAATCATGGCTGGTCTTTAGTTGACTCGCCGGCGCCGGGTGATCTTTTGGTTTGGGAGAGTCAGGTGGTGGAGCGGGGAGAGAGCCATGCTCACATCGGTTTTTATCTTGGCGACGATCAGGCGATTAGTAATAGCAGTACGACTCGTGTGCCCGAAAAGCACCATTGGACTTACGGCGAGACTCGCCAAGTGCGCGCTATTTATCGGCGCCAGTGGTAGGGCTTGCTTGCGCGAGAAAAATTTTTGTCGCCGAAAAGTTATCCCCGTTGACTGGTGAACGAGTGTTCACTTATACTAGGGTCATGAGTAAAAAACAATTGATCAGCGTCTTGCGGGTGGAGCTCGCGTGGATCAATCGCCTGATTGATCAGCGAATTGTTCGAGGTTTGTCTTATGGTCAACTGGCGCGTCGTCATCGCGAATTATTGGGTCAGCTATCTCGAGTATGAAGCTGGATCAGGCTCGCATCTTGCTGGCAAAGTTTTATCAAGAGTTTCGCCGGATGCCCTCTTACGCTGAGTTGGCCAAACTCTGTGGTTTTAAATCAAAAAACGCGGTCGCCAAACTGGTCGCCAAGTTAGTGGAGGGTGGCGCGGTGGAGCAGGATCGCCAGGGCAAGTTATTGCCCGCCAAATTATTTGGCGCGGTGCCAGTGCTTGGTTTGGTGGAGGCGGGATTCCCGACGGTGGCGGAGGAGGCCGAGTTAGATACTTTGAGTCTTGATGATTATCTAATCGGTAATCGCGACTCAACGTTTATTTTAGAAGTTAAAGGGGACTCGATGATTGATGCCGGTATCCACGAGGGGGATATGGTTATCGTTGAGCGGCGCGAGACGGCCCGTGAGGGCGATATTGTGATTGCCGAGATCGATCATGGCTGGACGATGAAGTATTATCGACTCAAAAATAATCGACCTTACTTAGAACCAGCTAATCCTAAGTACCGACCAATCTATCCGACGGAAAGTTTTCGGATTGCCGCGGTGGTCCGAGGGGTGGTACGCAAATATTAGTCTCATGATATGCTGTCGGTTATGAATAATCCGCCGACAGAAATTTTAACCGCGCTAAAATCTTTAAAGCGACCACTGCTCCATTGTCATCCTAATCCCGATCCGGATAGTTATGGCAGTGCGTTGGGGCTTGCGGCTTGGTTCCGGGCTCGTGGGGCGACGCCGACAGTGATTGCTGGAGATGCGCCGATTGCGGATTTTGCCCAATTCTTGCCCGGTGGCGAGACGGTGGTAGCTAAATCTTTTGGCCAGATTAATCCGGCTGACTATGACGGTTTTGTGATTCTTGATGCGGGCGCGCCCAATCGGGTGAGCGTGCGGGATGAGGTGGTTTTCCCGCCAGAGTGGCTGACGGTTATTATCGATCATCACCAAACAACGCAAAATTTTGCCAAGCTGGCTTGGATTGATCCTACTTACTCTGCCACCGGAGAGATGTTGGCTGATTTGTTGATTTCGTCTGGGGAAGAAATTTCTTCGGATAGTGCAGCTGGTTTTTTGCTGGGCATGTATACCGACACCGGCGGATTTAAATATGGTTCAACATCGGCGCGGACTTTTGCTTTGGCGGCCAAGTTGAGAGAGCGGGCACCCAATTATAGCGAATTAGTTTTCCAGCTAGAAAATAATAATTCTCCGACTTTCATTCGCTTTCAGGCGCTCGGCTTCTCGGCGGTGGAAGTGGCGGCCGGCGGCCGGGTGGCACTGGTAGCTCTTTCTCATGATCAGCTGGCGGCCGCGCAGGTTAGCGAAGCGGACACTGGTGGGTTGACGTTGCCGGTGATTCTTAAGTCGGTACGCGGTTGGGATCTGTGTTTGGGCCTCTATGAGTGGGAGCCCGGGCGAGTGAAGTTCTCGGCGCGGACGCGTGACGCCAAGCGCTTTGATGTTTCGCGCTTGGCGTCGGCTCTCGGCGGCGGGGGGGCCGCCGCCCCCCCCCGCGCGCCCCGCGGCCCGGCCGCCCCCCGGGGGGGGCCCCCCCACGACAAA
>CAYUHC010000015.1:11975-15441 GCA_964444555.1 uncultured Candidatus Saccharibacteria bacterium
CTGGGCGGCGGCTCTCGGCGGCGGCGGCCAGGCCGCCGCCGCGGGCGCGCACGTGGCCGGGACGGCCGCGGAGGTGCGCGCCCAAGTCCTCAAATTAATCCCCGAAATTTATCCTGAGCTTGGTTGACAGCGTGAGCGGCTTTGCTAGAGTAGAAACTGGCGTGTTCAATCTCAATGGCTCTTTTCATGGAGGAAGTTAGCGAGTCGGAAGTTGTTGGTCCAAGTCTCTTTTAGTCCCTTTTTTTAATTGGCGGTCGTGATGGTTGACGAGATTAGGTGCTGGCGAGGGATATCGAGCATCTAATCACTTTGGGTCACCACGCGTTAGGTGTGCGAAGCGCTGGTTGCCGGCTAATGCGGGCGACGTGGAAGAACGAGTGAAGAACTAGGACAAAGGAAGTCCAAATGGCTCTCGCTGTGATGTCCAAAACCAGGGACAAGAAGTTTCAGTTGAAGGTCGGGTTGTGTAAAGTCTCTGCGAGGATCTCTTTTCGATCTTCGCGGGACGAAGTCGGTGTTCGCCTGGACGGTTGCGCCGGACTTAAGGTCTCGGTCAACCGGCACGTGCAGTCTTCTACGCGGTTCTCTTGTCTGGTGGGGGACGTGATCGAGATTTCCTGCCCAGACGACGATACCGCCCTTTCTCTTACGGTTACTCGTACCGGTGAGGGGGTGGATCTCCGGCGTTGACGTTTGATGTATTGATTTATCCTGGGCCCACTTCGGTGGGCCCTTTTGCTGGGCAAAATTCATAAAAAAGTATTTAATTAAGGGTATGCGAAGCATTTTAATTTTTTTGATCATCTTGTTGGTGGCTCTGGCGGGGGGCGTGGCTCTCTCGGAGTGGCAGTGGTCTCAGCCGGCGCCAGCCGTTTCTACCTCGACGATTAGCGCTAAGCCCCTGTTGCTTAAGGTCTATTTTGGTAATGAGCTAGAAAATCCTGGTGCCATGGATTGTCGGCGGGTTTTTGCCGTGAGCCGAACCGTAGAGCCGACGCCGCGCGTGGCTCAGGCGGCGCTTGAGGCCTTGTTGGCTGGCCCGACGGCCATGGAGCGTGGGCGGGGTTATTTCTCTTCGCTTAACTCGGGTGTTCGTCTTAATCAAGTCACGGTGGAGGAGGGTGTGGCGCGAGCTGACTTCTCATCTCGTTTGGGTGAGGGGGTGGGTGGCGCTTGTTTGACCACCGCGATCCGAGCGCAGATTACGGAGACGCTTAAGCAATTCCCGACGGTTAAGGAGGTCGAAATTTCGATTGATGGCCAGAGCCAAGATATTTTGCAACCCTAAATGACCAATCTGATTCACGCTGACATTTTCTTTTTTGTGGCGACGGTCGCGCTGGTCGTGGTGGCCCTAGCTTTTTTGGCGGCGCTGATTTATTTGATTTTAATTTTGCGCGAGATCCGCACTTGGTTTAAGTCCTGGCAACGTGGCGCGGCGGCCGGTAAGGCCAAACTTAAACGCTGGGTAAAAAGCTTTTTCTCTCGATGACGACGGTGGTTGGTCTAGTTGATTGGTGGTCGGTGGTCGATATGGCGGTGGTGGCGGTAGTGGCTTATGTGGTTTTTTTGTTTATCCGCCAGACGCGCTCTTTTATCGTTTTTAGCGCCATCGTCGCGTTGGTGGGAGTTAATTATTTAGCGACGACTTTTAATTTAGCGTTAACTCGGCAACTTTTTCAGCCCCTGCTGACTTTTATTTTGGTAATTTTTGTCGTGGTCTTTCAAAAAGAGATTAGACGTTTTTTCGAGTGGTTGTGGTGGCCGGGACATCGGCCAGTATGGTTACGCTATGGTCATGTGCCCGATAGTAATTTGCCGCGTTTACTAGCGACCACGGCAGAGCAATTGGCTGAGCGCAAGATCGGTGCGCTTTTGGTGTTGGCGGGTCGCGAGGCTTGGGAGCCAGTGGTCCAGGGTGGATTTCCGCTTGAAGGTCGACTTTCTGGGCCATTACTCTTGAGTATTTTTGATCCGACCTCGCCGGGTCACGATGGTGCGAGCGTTATCGAAGATGGGCGACTTAAAGCTTTCGGTGTCCACTTGCCTTTGGGTGAAAACTTTAATTATCAAACCAATCTAGGAACGCGTCATCGCGCGGCGGTGGGGATGAGCGAGCGGACTGACGCTCTAATCTTAGTGGTGTCGGAGGAGCGGGGAGTGATCTCGCTGGCGCGCGGCGGTCAGCTGACGCCAGTATCTTCGATTGAAACCTTGGAGCAGGAATTGGCTAAATTTATGTCGCATGATCAGAATCCAACGGTTAGTCCGGGTCGTTATTTTTTGACCCACAATTGGGGACTTAAAATCGCGGCGCTGGTGGTGGCCGTCGGTCTGTGGTGGGTGGCCAGTTCTCAGGCCGGTGTGGTTAATCGCGAGATTGAGGTGCCGCTTGAGTTCCAGGGCGTCCGTTCGGGCTTGATGATTGCGGAAACAGGGCCGACCGATGTGCGGGTGGCGCTTTCGGGCAGTAGCCGCGATCTGCGCCTACTTGATCCGCAAACGATTAATTTACGAGTCGATGTGTCGGCCTTGGGGGCAGGGTACCATGTACTAGTTTTGACGCCCGAGGCGGTGGGTCGGCCACCTTATGCTAGTGTCCGCGAGGTCTCGCCCCGCCAAACGTGGGTCAGGATCGCTCCCGCGGCGGAGCGCTAGAGTTGACAAAAACGGCCCATCCGGTAGGATGATGGTTATCGGCCCACGGGGGCGTTTTTTTGAATAATCTAAGTCTATTGATTATGAGCATTATCACTTATCTACAAGATACTAAGTCAGAACTTAAGCACGTCAGTTGGCCTACGCGTCAGCAGATTATTGCTTATACTTCGTTGGTGATTATTTTTTCGTTGGTCATCGGCGCTTTGCTCGGGGTGTTTGACGTGATCTTTAATTACTTACTAACCTTTATTTTTTAACGTATGGCCAAGCAAGAGTTAAGCCAGGAGCGTAATTGGTACGCCATCCACACCTACGCTGGTTATGAGAACGCCGTTTTGCGCAATCTCAAACAGCGCATTGAGTCGCTCGATATGGGCAACAAGATTTTTAGCGTGATTGTCCCCACGGAAAAGAAGGTTAAGGTTAAGGGTGGCAAGCGCGTCACCGTTGAAGAAAAAATTTATCCCGGCTACGTGCTGGTTGATATGATTGTTAATGACGAATCTTGGTACGTGGTGCGCAACACGCCACGAGTGACCGGCTTCGTCGGTTCGGGTGTGGTGCCGGTGCCGCTCGACAAAGCGGAAGTTGATATGCTCTTTAAGCGGATGGGGGCTGGTGACGTTAAGCACAAGATTGATCTCGTGCCTGATGAGGCCGTCCAGATTGTTGATGGTCCCTTTAAAGACATGGAGGGCAAGGTGGCTGAGATTGACGATGACCGCGGCAAGGTTAAGGTTTTGGTCTCGATGTTCGGCCGCGAAACCCCAGTCGAAATCGACTTCTTGCAAGTTAAGAAGATTTA
>CAYUHC010000016.1:0-10424 GCA_964444555.1 uncultured Candidatus Saccharibacteria bacterium
GCCGACCGGTTAGCTGGCCGCTTGCCCTTAATTTCTACCGCTACCCAGCAGTGGTCTTTGGGCTACATTTGGAAGATTAAATTAAACGAGACGGCCAAGCTCCCCGCCTTTGCTAACGTTTTTCCTGAGCTTAATCATAATGAGCTTGAGGGTTTTGAACGAGCAGAAGCCTTGCGGCCTTACGCTCTGGTTTTGCTAAGTGATCCTGACGCAGATCCGCGGATCAAGGAGCGCGAAGTGGTCACCGCCGACATCTACCGTTCGCGTGGCGCCGAGGTGGTCGAGGTGCCTTTGGCTGGGCGGGGTTGGGCCAAGTTGTTATCGAGTGTATTGCTGGCGGATTGGGTGAGTTGGCACTTAGCCGATCGAGACGGTCTGGATCCAGTGAGTGTGCCTCTGATTACTGAGTTCAAAAAACGTTTAACCTAACACAGATGTATCTTTTATTTGATATTGGCGGTTCTAAGATGCGCTTAGCCCTTTCGGCTGACGGTAAAACTTATCGTGATCCCGTCTTGGTATCGACGCCTTCGGATGCCGCTAGTTTGCTGGAAGTTTTTCGCGGCTTGGCTAACTCGTTGGTGGCGGGCCAGAAGCTCGCGGGCGTAGCCGGAGGGATTACTCGTAAGCGTCTCGAGAGTGTGCCTGATCTAAAGTCCCTATTTGACTGCCCGGTGGCGATCGAAAACGACACCGCTTTGGTGGGTCTGGGTGAGGCGGTGGCGGGCGCTGGCCAGCCAGAGGGTATTATGGCTTACGTCACGGTGAGTACCGGCGTTGGGGCTGTCCGATTAGTCGACGGTCGGATCGATCGCTCGGCCCGCGGTTTTGAACCTGGTCACCAGATTATTGATTGGGAAAATAATCGCTCACTTGAGTCACTGGTCTCGGGCAATGCCGTTTCGGCCGAACGCGGAGTGGAGCCTCAGCTAGTGACGGACGTTGATTATTGGCGGGCTAAGGCCAAAATTTTGGCCATTGGTTTACATAATTTGATTTTACATTGGTCGCCAGAGCTTATCGTGCTCGGTGGCAGTATGTTTAAGACGCCTGGTTTGGATTTGGAGGAGGTGAGGGCGGCGCTGGGAGAGATTCCGAGTATTTTAGGTGAGCCACCAACCTTGCGCTTAGCTAAGCTTGGCGACTTCGGCGGTCTCGATGGCGCTTTGGCGTTAGCGCAAGAAAAATTCGGCGCTTAAAATCGGTCTCAATTGCGCTCTTCGCTTGCGTCAGAGGAGCATTTATTTTCTAACCGCTGTTTGTTGCACTTATCCACTCGGTCGGCGAGGGCGAGTGGTTTACAATGACTCTGTTACTATTAATTAACTTCGACTTTCCCCATGCCTAAAGTTGCCAAACGCTCACCTAAGATCGAAAAGAAGAAGCCTATTTACGTGGTAAAAAAGGTGCGCAAGCGCGACGGCTCCGTTGTCCCGTTTGATGAGGGGCGGATTGCTTTGGCCGTTGGCAAGGCGATGAAGGCGACGGGTGAGGGTGGGGAGAAGGAGGCCTTGGCGGTGGCCGCCTCCGTGACGCGCGACCTCAACAAGGGTGCTCGGCAAGCGGAGGGCAAATTTGTCCCGACGGTTGAGGGGGTGCAAGACATTGTTGAGGCGCAGTTGATCCTCCACGGTTTTGTTAAGACGTCTAAGGCTTATATTTTGTATCGCCAACGTCGGGCCGAAGTGCGCCAAGAGAAGGGTGAAGTGCCAAAGGAGGTTAAGGAATTGGCCGCGGAGAGTAAAAAATATTTCCGTAATCAGTTGTCGGAGTTCGTTTACTACACCACTTATTCCAAATGGATCCCCGACAAGAATCGTCGCGAGACTTGGGTGGAGACGATTGATCGTTATGTTGATTTTATGCGAGAGAATTTGAGCGATAAGTTAACGACTAAGGAGTATGCCGAAGTTCGAGAGTATCTGTTGTCGATGAAGGCGATGGGCTCAATGCGTTTATTGTGGGGAGCGGGCAAGGCCGCGCGAGCGACCAACGTTTGCGCTTATAACTGTTCGTTTATCGCGCCCAGCCAGTGGCAAGATTTTGCGGAGATCATGTATGTGTTGATGTGTGGGACGGGCTGTGGCTACTCGGTTGAGAGCCAGACGGTTGAGATGTTGCCGGTAATCCAAAAACAGCGTGGCGAAAAAGTTTTGCATCATAAAATTGCCGACAGTAAAGAGGGTTGGGCCGACGCCTTCTCTTTAGGTCTGCGAACTTGGGCGGAAGGTCGTGATATTATTTTTGATTATTCGTTAATTCGACCACAGGGGGCTCGTCTTTCCACGATGGGTGGCCGGGCTTCTGGTCCCGCACCTCTTCGTTCGCTCTTGGAATTTAGTCGCGAACGAATGCTTAAGCGCCAAGGTCGCCGCCTGACTACGGTGGACGTTCATGACATTGTTTGCAAGACCGGGGAGGTGGTGGTGATGGGTGGAGTACGTCGCAGTGCGCTTATTTCGCTCTCGGATTTGGATGATGAGTTAATGCGCACGGCCAAAAATGGTCAGTTCTGGATGACTAATCCTCAGCGGAGCATGGCCAATAACTCGGCTGTTTATAATCAGAAGCCGACGCTGGATGTGTTTTTGGATGAGTGGGTTAACTTGATGAAGGGTCAGTCCGGCGAGCGAGGAATCTTTAATCGTGGCGGCTTGATTAATCAATTGCCAGCCCGACGTTGGCCTGTCTTTAAACCTGATTCCGACACCTCGGGGACTAATCCCTGCGGCGAGATTGTGCTTAAGTCTAAGCAGTTTTGTAATCTTTCCGAAGTGGTGGCCCGCGCCGACGACACTTACGAGACTCTGGCCGACAAGGTTCGGATCGCGACGATCTTGGGCACCTACCAGGCCACTCTGACTAATTTCCCCTATCTTTCTAAGGAGTGGAAGAATAATTGTGATGAGGAGGCACTCTTGGGTGTGTCGATTACCGGTCAGTTTGATAGTCGAGTAGTCCGTAATCCCAACACTCTACGCAAACTCAAGGAGGTGGCGATTGAAACTAATCGTAAGTACGCCACTCGCTTTGGCATTAATCAGTCAACTTGTATCACCACGGTTAAACCCTCGGGTAACGGTTCGCAACTCTTTGATTCTTCTTCGGGAATGCACCCTCGTCATGCTCCCTTCTACATTCGGCGTGTTCGCATCGAGAGCCACAACCCGCTCTTTATGATGTTGCGCGACATGGGCGTACCCCATCATCCAGAGGTTGGTCAGACCGCTGATTCGGCCACTACCTACGTGCTCGAGTTTCCGATCAAGGCACCTCGTGGTTCGATCTTTAAGAATGATTTGTCGGCCATCCAGCAGCTTGAGCACTGGCGAATGTTGAAAGAGAATTATACCGAGCACAATCCCTCCACGACGGTGTCGATTGGCGAGGAGGAGTGGTTGCAAGTGGCGAACTGGGTCTACGAAAATTGGGACATCGTTGGCGGGCTATCCTTTTTGCCTCGCAGCGATCACGTTTATCGTCTAGCGCCTTACGAAGAGATTACCGAAGAACGCTACAACGAGATGGTTAAAAATTTCCCCAACATCGACTTCTCAAAGATTGTGCTTTATGAGTACGACGATCAGACGAAGGGTGCTAAGGAATTGGCCTGTGTTTCTGGGACTTGCGAAGTAGACATCCCCAGTCCCAGCGAAGAGGTCAACAAGAAGTAACTTGCCTTATTGTTTGGTTATTGTATAATGCTGGTGTGCGGTGTTGAGTAATCGCTCTCGCTTTCGGCTTAGCCGAGAGTGGGGGAGGAAAGTCCGAACACTCAGTTGCCTTTCGGCAACAAGGGTAGTGGTTAACGGCCACCGGGAGTAATCCTCGAGGTGCGAACAGAGACGAGTCTTCTGTCTTCGGACAGAAGGGTGAAACGGCTAAATCCTTACCTGAGTGCAAGGCCGGACTCTCAAGTCCTCACGGATTTAGAGAGGGTGCCGCTTGATCCGTACGGTAACGTACTGGACAGATAAATGATTACCTAAAACAGAATTCGGCTTACGGACACCGCACGTTTGCATCAAACGCCCCGCCTATTTCGGCGGGGCGTTTGCTCGTTTGCCCATTTTCTCGTATGATTACAACATTATGGATTCATCCTTGGTGCGTTCGCGTCGAGGCCTCTCGTTTAACACCTTGGCGCCTTTGATTTTGTCAGCTTTGGTTCTGGTTGTTCCTTTGTTGATTATTCCGGGTTGGCGGGGTGATTTGGAGGCTTGGCGTCGTTTGGTTGTGGTGGGGTTAGTTCTGTTGTCTGGCGGCGCTTGGACGATTGCTCGATTCCAGCGTGGTCGTTTAAGTTTGCCTTGGCATCCCTTGCTAGCGGCGGCGATAGCTTTGGCTTTGGCCCAAGCTTTAGCGGCGGCGTCAGTGGGCCCCTGGTTGTATGCTTTGTGGGGTGGAGCTTTGGGTCCGGGCTCAATTTTAAGTTGGCTCGGCTTTGCTCTTTCGGCCGCGCTCGGAGCTTACTACTTCAGTACTGCCGAGCGAATCCGTCAGTTAGTCGGCTTGGCCAGTTGGGGATTTGGGGCCGTGCTCGTGGCCGACACTTTAGCGCCACTTACGGGCTTCCCCTTTATCGCGACCTTTGATGACCGATTGCTGGTGCTGGGGTGGTTTATCTTTCTGGGTTGGTGGCTGATCACGAGAGCGACCACGAGGCGAGCTCGTTTCTTTGCTTGGCTGTTGTTCGGCTTGACCTTACTCTGGTGGTTGCTGACGGCTCGAGCAGTGTGGTTCCCCTTAATTTTAACTTTGGTTGGTTTGGGCTGGTGGTTGGCCCCCTGGCTTATCGGCCAGCGAGCCAGGCGAGAAATGCGACAACCTTTTGGCGTTTTAAGTGGATTGCTGGTAGCGGCTTACGCTTTTTACTACGCTCTACCTTTTGTGTTTGGTCGGCTGGTTGGTTTGGTGGCGGCTCTCGGCCTGCCGGTTACTGGCCCCTTACCCTGGTTGTGGTCGGGAAGAGTAATTGATGCCGCCTGGCGTCTTAAGCCACTGACTGGCGTTGGTCTCTCGGCTGTACCGTCTCTGGTGGCCAGTCAGGGTGTGGGAACTATTGGTTGGTGGTCGGCTTGGTTGGCCGCGGGTGGATTGGTGGTGGCCGCCGCCGCTCTGGCCTTGATCTTCTTTTGGTTGAGAACTTGGTGGCAGAGTCGCGTGCGGCCTGGTGACTCGGCCGGCGAAGCTGGTGAAGTGGTCTGGTTGTTGGGCGCGTTGGTGGCTTGGGGTTGGTGTTCTTTGTTGGTGATTGCTCCCGGACTGCCATTTTTAATTCTAATCGCTCTCTTTACCGGAGCTTGGATCGGCTTATTAACTGCTGAACAGCGCCTTAACGTTAAAACTTGGGCTTTAGTTGATTCCTCGGGCCGCTTCCATCGGGCGTTTGGCGCTTTGGTATTATTGGGCGTTGTTTTGTTGGCGGCCCTGGTGATTAGTTTGCGGGTGGGCAGTGGCTTGGTTTTGGTAGAACGTGGTTTGCGTCTGGCTCCCGTCAAAGAATCTCAAGCCGTGACTTTGGTTACTAATGGTTTGCGTTTGGCGCCGAGTGATGAGTTGGCCAGATTGCTGGTGGATTGGCGTTTGCGTGAACTGGCTACGATGTCGGCGGCGACAACCACGACTGAGGAGTTAAAATTCCGATTTAAGACCACGGCCGAGGCGGCTGTGGCCGCCGCGCGTCAGGCGCTCATTTGGTCGCCTGACGCGCCAGCCAATTGGCTGGCGGCCGCTCGAGTTTCTGATGCCCTTGATTATTATGGGGTCGGCGGTGCTCGGGCGGAGGCCGAGGGGGCTTATGGTCAAGCCATTCGTTTGGCGCCCTACGATCTTAGTCCTGTGTTGTCGTGGGCGACGATGTTGGTGCGTCATCAAGAATCGGCGTCAGCCTTTAAATTATTGGAAGAATTTTTGGATCGTGTGCCCACCTCGGCGGCTGGCTTGGCTGTTTTAACGGAGCTGGCGGAGCGTCAAAATAATTTAAAGGTGGTGCTGGATCGTTACGATCGAGCCCTCTCTCAGTCACCCCAAAATCCAGAATTGTGGTTCCAGCGAGGCTACGTTTATTATCGGCGCGGTGAATATACTTTGGCTGTGACGGATTTGAGTCGGGCATTAGAACTTTCGCCCGGTTACGCCAATGCTCTTTACTTCCGAGGATTGGGTTACCGCGCGCTCGGCAATCGAGCGGCCGCGTTGGCTGACTGGCAGTTAGTCAATCAACTTAATCCTGGTTCGGCCGAGATTGAGGCCGCGTTAAAATCACTCGATTCTTAATTTATGGTGGCTCGCGTCTGGCGTTGGTTTACTCGAGAGTTTTCTAATCTTCACGAAGCGGCGTTGCTCTTGGGAGTGGCCGCCTTTTCTTCCCAACTTTTGGCGTTGATCCGCGATCGCTTGCTGGCCACCAACTTTGGAGCCAGCGGACAGCTGGATGTTTACTATACAGCTTTCCGTTTGCCCGACTTGGTCTATGCCACGATTGCTTCTTTTGTTTCGGTTACCGTTTTGATTCCTTACGTGGTGACGGCTTTGACGGAGGGTGATCGGGAGCGGGCGCGCCGACTGCTCTCTAGTGTTTTGACGGCTTTTATGGCGGTGATGGTCGTGGCGATGACGGTGGTGTGGTTTTTGTTGCCTTGGTTGGCGCCACGAATCGCTCCCGGTTTTGATCAAGAACAGTTAACCTTGCTGGTGACTTACTCGCGAATTTTATTGCTCTCACCGCTCTTGTTGGGTTTATCCAACGTGTTGGGAGCTGTGACTCAGTCGGTGAGACAGTTTTTTGTTTATGCCGCGAGTCCTCTTTTATACAATTTAGGGATTATTATTGGCGTGGTTTGGCTGTATCCTCGCGTTGGTCCAACGGGCTTGGTTTGGGGAGTGGTAATTGGGGCCTTTCTCCACCTGGCGATTCAGATCCCGGTTGTCTGGCGCGCTGGTGTCGCGCCGCGCCTGGTTTGGCGCTTGAGTTGGTCGGAACTGGTGACGATTGTCCGGACTTCGTTACCTCGGACGTTGGCGTTGGGGGCGCATCAGTTTACTCTGCTGGCTCTGGTGGCTTTGGCCTCGGTGATTGGGGCTGGGGCCGTGTCGGTTTTTAATTTCGCGTTAAACCTTCAGTCAGTGCCGCTCTCCATTATTGGCGTGAGTTATTCGGTCGCCGCCTTCCCAACTTTGGCGCGGTTATTTTCTAGTGGTCAGCGGGAGGAATTTTTGAGTCATGTCACCGGAGCCCTGCGTCACGTTTTGTTTTGGTCTTTGCCGGCGACGGTGATGTTTATTGTTTTGCGGGCGCAGATTGTGCGAGTTATTTTGGGCAGTGGCTCTTTTGATTGGACGGCGACGCGTTTGACGGCCGCCGCGTTGGCCCTCTTCGTCCTCTCGGTCGCGGGCCAGAATTTGATCCAATTATTTATGCGGGGTTATTACGCCTGCGGTCGGACGCGGCGGCCGTTTGTGCTCAATGTGGTGGGGCTCGTGGTGTCGGTGGTAACGGCGCCAGTGCTGGTCTGGTGCTTCCGGACCGCCCCCGGCTTTCGAGCGGTAGTGGAGAGAATTTTGCGTGTTGATGCCGTCGAGACCACCGCTATTTTGATGTTGCCGCTGGCCTTTAGTTTGGGCGTGGCGGTTAACGTGGGTTTGTATTGGTATTTTTTCCAAAAAGATTTCGGACGCTTTTCGCGAGTGGTGGATCGAGCCTTGGGCCAGTCGGCACTTAGCTCGTTGGTGGCTGGCGTGGTGACTTATCAGGTGTTGGGTTGGCTGGCGCCGCTGGTTGATCAGAATACTTTTTCGGGCATTTTTGTTCAGGGGCTGGTGGCCGGATTGGCTGGATTGATCACCCTCATTATTATCTTGCGGGGCTTTAATAACCGAGAAATTAATGAGATCGAAACTTCGTTGCGGCATAAGTTTTGGCGGACCAAGCCCATTGCCCCCGACCCCGAAGGGTTGTAGAATGCGCTTCTATGGCTGAAGCCAAATTTATCCGCAATTTCTCGATTATTGCCCATATTGACCACGGTAAATCAACCTTGGCCGACCGTTTGTTGGAGGCCACGGCCACCATCGAAAAGCGCAAAATGCGCGAACAAGTGCTGGATAGTATGGACCTGGAGCGTGAACGGGGGATTACGATCAAGATGCAACCGGTTCGCTTGCGTTATCATCGGGGCCAGGAGGAGTATCTCTTCCATCTAATTGATACGCCGGGGCATATTGATTTTTCTTACGAAGTGTCGCGTGCCCTCAAGGCCGTTGATGGCGTCTTGTTATTGGTGGATGCCACCCAGGGCGTTCAGGCTCAGACCTTTACCGTTTTGGCCATGGCTCAAGAGTTGGGATTGAAAATTATTCCGGTGGTGAACAAAATTGATTTGCCTGTGGCTCGGGTGGAGGAGACAAAGGCCGAGATTATGAACTTGATTAAGTGTCAACCAGAAGAAATTATTGCCGTTTCGGGCAAGACGGGCGCCGGCGTGCCCGAGTTGCTGGAGGCGATCGTTGATCGCGTGCCGCCGCCGACGAGCGAGTTCCCTACCACGGCCGGCGCCCGAGCTTTGGTTTTCGATTTTTCTTATTCCATCCACCAGGGTGTGGTGGTTTATGCCCGAGTTTTTGATGGCGAAATCGTAACTGGTGATGAGTTGGTGTTTGCGGCGACTGGCGAAAAGTTTACCGCTTTAGAGGTGGGGACTTTTGCGCCAGAGAAGGTGGCTACCGGACGTCTAGCCGCTGGCGAGATCGGTTACGTGGTGACGGGGATTAAGCGCACGGGCAGTACTCGCGTGGGTGACACGCTGTTGCGGGCTAAGGTGTCATTGCCGCCCGAACCGGGTTATGCCGAACCGCGTTCCGTAGTCTGGGCCTCGATCTATCCGGAAAGCCAGGATGATTTGCCTACTTTGCGTCAGGCCTTGGGTCGTCTCAAACTTGGCGATGCCGCCCTTTCGTTTGAAGAAGAGGCTTCTACCACCTTGGGCCGTGGTTTCCGTTGTGGCTTTTTGGGATTGTTGCATCTAGAAATCATTAGCGAACGGCTCAAGCGCGAATTTAATTTGTCGCTGATTATTGCGACCCCCTCGATTAGTTATACGGTAGAAAATTCGCGAACAGGCGAGCGAGAAGTGATCTATTCTCCCCATCTCTTTCCCGACGAGACCAAAAATTATCGGATTTGGGAGCCGTGGGTCAGCGCGCGAGTGATCGTGCCGCCAAGTTACGTGGGTAATGTGATGAAAATTTTTAATGATCACGAAGTGGTGGTGCTGGCCGTCGAAACGTGGGGGACGGACCGAACGCTTTTAACCGTCGAATTGCCACTTCGCGAACTGATGCGTAACTTTTTTGATGAATTGAAAAGCGTTTCTTCTGGTTATGCCTCTTTTTCTTATTCCCTTTTGCCCGAACGAGAGGCCGAGGTGATGAAGTTGGAGGTCTTGGTCAACGAGGAGGTGATCCCGGCTTTTACTCGAGTGGTGGCGCGACGAAAATTGGATCACGAAGCGCAGGATGTGGCTGAACGATTGAAAAACTTATTGCCCCGGCAGTTAATCGCCATCAAGATCCAGGCTCGCGGCGGTGGACGGATTGTGGCCGCGCGCAGTATTAGCGCTATGCGTAAAGACGTCACCGACTATCTTTATGGCGGCGACATTACCCGCAAGATGAAATTGCGTGAGAAGCAGAAGAAGGGTAAAAAGAAAATGCAGTCCTTGGGCTCGGTTTCGATCCCCGAGGAGGTCTTTTTGAAGATGATTAGTGGCGGCGGCCAGAATTAACGGATCAGGGAGGGGATATAGAGCAAAATCATCCCGGCAATCACGATTAGACTGACGATGGCGCTAATCAGATTGAGGGTGCGGCGATGCCTTTTATTTAAAATCATAAGAGTATATTATACGAGGAATGCGCGAGTTTCAAGGCAAACGCCGATTAAAGCAGTTTTTCTACTCTCGAGTTACGGTAGCGCTTTTGATCTTGGTGGTTCTGCTCTTGGCGCGCGCGGCGGCCGGCGTTTGGTGGCGGTCGCGGGGCGTCGCCGAGGAGCGTCAGGCGGTTGATCAGGAGTTGGCGGAGGCGGTATCGCGCCGCCAGGAACTGACGGCCTCGATTGCTCGTTTGGAAACGGCTCGGGGCGTCGAGGCGGAGTTGCGGTCGAAGTTTTCGGTGGCGCGGCCAGGTGAGCGAGTAATCTCGGTGATCTCGTCGGCGTCAGCCGAGCCGGTGGAGTCGCCAGATCGAGGTTGGTGGGATTGGGTCAAGAATTTTTTGCGGGATTAGTTTAGTGGTAGGACGATTGCTTCCCAAGCAATAGGCGGGGGTTCGATTCCCCCATCCCGCACCAAAACAGATGAGCCACGCGCGAAGCGCGTGGTGAAGCAAAGCCAAATCGCACACTCGACGAGCGCCCGGCCGCA
>CAYUHC010000017.1:0-4703 GCA_964444555.1 uncultured Candidatus Saccharibacteria bacterium
CGCAGACCGGGCGCGTCAACAACCCTTCCTTTAGCGACTTCGACTATTAAGAAGAAAAAGTGTATTCTGTCGTGCATTGGAGGAGTGGCAGAGTGGTCTATCGCACCTGTCTTGAAAACAGGAGTCTCGCAAGGGACCGTGAGTTCGAATCTCACCTCCTCCGCTAATGCATGGATTTTTTCTTAGACCAAATTAAAAAAATAGAAAATAATCATCGAACCGCTCTAACGAGTAGATATCCCTTACTGTTGCCGCTGGTGTTGGAATCCCGGAGAGCTGCTCGTTCGGCGTTTTATCATTTCCATCCAAAATTTAGAACCCTGAATTCGAATACCCTTTCGTGGTTTCATTTAACGGAGCATTCTTCGCCTCTATATAGAAAATATAATAAAAGGGAATTAGATGAGGGGAAAATCGAAAATATAAAAATTGCTATTAAAAATTTAAACGGAGTCGTTATCCCTCCCGGAAAAGTCTTTTCGTTTTGGAAACACGTCGGAAGAACTTCACTAAAAAGGGGTTTTAAAAATGGATTGGTGCTATCCAACGGACATTTAAAAGAGGATGTGGGTGGTGGGCTGTGCCAGCTATCAAATCTTATTTCATATATGTTTGCCTGTAGCGAAGTTTTGTTTGTGGAAAGAAAACATCATTCGAAGGACGTCTTTCCCGACAACAACAGGACAGTGCCGTTTGCCTCCGGAGCAACCGTCTTTTTTAACTTGATTGATCTAAAAATCAAAAATACGTATCCTTTTCCAATAAAGATTAATTTGCACACAACGGATACGCAACTTAGAGGCAGTATCGATGGGCCGATCAAGCTTAATTATTTTATAAAATTAGAAGAGAAAGAAAGTTTGTTTATTAAATCTAAAAAAACAAAAAAGCTTTACAGGTGTAATAGTTTAGTTCGCGTCTTTTACGAGAAAAATACAAAAAATAAACTAAAGGAAGAGCTCCTTTGGATCAATGTCGCAGAGGTGATGTATGACGAGAGCCATGTTAAGCAAGCTATCGTGCTAACCGACCCCCATATCCCTAACACCGCAACCCCAACGTAACAAAACCCCTCATAAGTGAGGGGTTTTTGGTGGCCGGTGGCAAGTTACCTACTGCTCTTTTTCTTTTAGGCCGGCGACAAAGAAGATATAGATAATCTCCAAGATTCCAACCGTGTTGAGGATGAGCAGAGCGATAAACCACTTAGGCTCACTGCGTCGAGCGGCTTTCCAGAGAGCGGTGCCTTTCCAGGCCAGCGACCAGATTGCCATGATCACAAAGAGCGGCCAATAAGTTTCCAGCGTTTGCTGTAATTGCGTTAAATTGGTAGTCATATATTAAGTATAATCAAGTGCTATGATAACACAATGAGATTAGCCGGCATCGATTATGGATCTAAAAGAGTGGGGGTGGCGCTCTCCGATGAGTCGGGGCGCTTTGCTTTGCCGTTGGCCGTGTTGCCAAACGACGCCGATCTGGTGCCAGCTCTCGCTACTTTGTGCCGCGAGCGGAGCGTGGGGACGGTTGTTGTTGGTGAGTCGCGCACGCTTGCCGGTCAGCCCAATCCGATTATGAGCCGCGCGCTGTCTTTTGCTAGGCAATTGCGCGCGGCGACTAACTTGCCGATTGAGTTCGAACCAGAGTTCTATACTAGCGCGGAGGCGGAGCGACTTCAGGGCAAGGTCAAAGATCTAGATGCTTCGGCGGCAGCGTTGATTTTAAAAAGTTACATTGATAAACAAGCTAAGTCATAAATTATGAGTGTAAGTTGCGAACAATTTAAGTTAGTCGAGATGCGCGTGGGTGAGATCTTAAGCGCCGAGCGCGTACCCGAGACCGATAAGTTACTCCGCCTTAGCGTCAACTTTGGCGAAGAGGCGCCGCGCCAAATCGTTTCTGGTATCGCGGCTTACTTTCCCGAGCCGACGGAGTTGGTGGGCATTAAGTGCGCTTTTGTGACCAATTTAGAGCCACGCGTTATTCGAGGTCTCGAGAGTCAGGGGATGATCATGGCTGTCGGCGAAGGCGAAACTTTTTCGTTGTTACGCGTCGCGTCCAGTGCTGTCCTTGGTAGCGCGGTCAAATAATTTTCGACGCGACTTAAGTGCGGTATACTTATAAGCGATGGTTGCTCCGTCGCTCTTTAAGTTTTTGGCGCCGCCGCGATATCTCGCGCTTAATCCGGTGGGCCTCGACATTTCCGATCAGTCGGTAAAATTTTGCCGTCTAACTTATGGTCGCCAAGGATTGCGCGTGGCGGCGCTGGGTGAGCGCGCTCTGCCGGCCGGTTTGATCGAGCGTGGTCGCGTGCTTGATGGTACTAAGTTGTCGGAGTCTTTGCGGGGCTGGATTAAAGATTTTGGTTCGCGCTTTGTCTACGCCTCCTTGCCCGAAGAGTTGGGTTACGTGGTTAAGATGGGTTTGCCGGCGCTCAAGCCCGTCGAGTTGCGTCAGAGCATCGAGCTCCAATTAGAGGAGTATGTGCCTTTGCCAGCGACTGGAGTTGTCTTTGATTATGAGGTGATCCACGCGCCGGCCCACGCTCATGATGGTTACGATTTGGCCGTCTCGGTTTTTCCTAAAGAGATGGCCGAGCAATATACCAAGGCTTTGGCCGGCGCGGGACTCTCGCCGTTGGGCTTGGTGATTGAGGCGCAAGCGATGGCTCGATCGTTGCTTAAGCGAGGGAGCGAGGGGGCGGCTCTATTGATTGATGTTGGCAAGACGCGAACTGGTTTGTTCGTGACTGTTGGCACGCGCGTGGTGCTGACTTCCACCGTGGATCAGGTGGGTGGTGATCTAATCAATCGAGCAGTGGAACGCGGCCTGGCGGTGTCTCGCGAGGAGGCGATTAAGCTTAAGCGAGAGCACGGCCTGTTGCAGTCCGGTGATGGTAAGGTGCTTAACGCACTCCTGCCGGCGGTCTCAGTTTTGCGCGACGAGGTTGGTAAGTTCTACGACTATTGGCGCGCACACGAGGGTGGCAAGGCAGGGAATGGCGGAGCCTTTAAGCGAATAATTTTGTGTGGCGGCGAAGCGGCTTTGCCTGGCTTGGTCGAATATTTAGGTTCGGGCTTGGATGTGCCGGTGGAGTTGGGCAATGTTTGGACCAACATTATTGATACCGAAAATGTGGTGCCGCCTCTGCCGTTGACCGAATCTTTGCGTTACGCCACGGCTTTGGGTTTGGCCTTACGCCCCTTTAATCACTTGCCGCTATGATTAATCTTTTGCCGCCGGAAGAAATTAAGGCCAGAATCGGTTCTTATCACGCTCGGCGGCGAGTGGTTTATGGCGGCGCGATTTTGGGCTGGGTGGTGGTGTCGGTTATTTTGACCGGCGTTGTTTACGCCCGATTACACTTTAATCAAGTGGCCGTACCGCCTCTCCCCGAGATTACTCAAGCTAGTGCCGATCTGGCCGCCTTGCCTAAACGGTTGGATCGCTTAAGTACGGATCTTGTCCGGCAGACGGCTTTTCTTGAGTTGCTTAGCAAGACCTTGTCTCATCGTAATCAAGCCGTGCGGATCACCGACATCCGTTATGCCGAGGGAGATAAGACTCTCCAGATTGAGCTGGCCGGCTTCGCGCTTAGTCGGCAAAGTTTGCTTCAATTTTTAGAAGAATTTAAAAATGATCCCACTTTTAGCGTGATCGATTCGCCGATTTCTAATCTCATTAAAGAGCGCGACGTGCCCTTTACTTTGTTATTGTCCGCTCCCGCACCATGAACTTACGCTCACCCCACTTCCATTTAATAATGATGTTGACGGCGATCGCGGTGATGATCGGCGTGGCTGCGGCCGGCGCTTATTTGGTGTGGCAAGAGTACCAGCAAGCAATGACGGCTCAACGAGCCTATTACCAAGCCAAACATGAGCAGGAGGCGGCCGAGGCGACGGCGGCGACGGTCGCTAACTTGGCGCAAGAGTTGTCGGCGATTAATTCTTATTTTGTTAATCCCGACACCGTCTCGCGCGTAATCGAAGATTTAGAAAAGTTGGCCGCCACCACGCGCGTGGAGTTTGCTCTGGCGGAGGCGGCAATTGTGGAGAGTGGGCCAGAGGTCCAATTGTCGTTCGCGGCGCGGGGATCTTTTGGTAATCTGACCAAGCTGGTGGGATTGATTAGTACAATGCCTTATGCCATTCGGGTTAGTGGGGCGGAGTTGGGACAGATTGGTCCGGGGCAGTGGCAGGGGCAGTTTTCTTTACGAGTAACGAGCTTCGAACTTTAGATTATGAATTTGTTTTTCAAAAATTGGCGTCAGAAATTGTTGGCCGGTTATCACGAGCGACGCGATCGTGATCCGCTTAAGGTCGCCCTGGATCCTTATCATGATTGGGCGAGACTCTTTCGTTGGTGGGTGCCGGCCGTGGCCTTACTCTTGGCGGGGGGAGCGGCAGCTTCTTGGTGGTTGGGCCAGACGCCGACTCGCGCCGAGCGCTCGGCGACGGTGAGCGTGGCGCCGGCCGTCTCGGCGCCACGCGTGGGCGGAGTGGCGGCAATTGTGGCCGAGCGCTCGGCGAAGCATCGTGAGTACTTAACGGCCAGTACGACTTTGTTTGTTGACCCCAGCCGGTAAGCCAGAGTAGAGTGAAAGGGCCCTTGTAGTTCAATGGATAGAACACCGGACTTCTAAGCCGGCTATGTAGGTTCGATTCCTACCGAGGGCACAAAAAAAGCGCGGTCGAAGCAAG